>CAJXLG010000097.1 GCA_913055885.1 uncultured Rhodospirillales bacterium | reverse complement strand
CCTGGTTCAACCGTATTGCCACCAGCCTCCTTCTCATTCTTCTGCTGGGAGTGGTGATCTTTTTTGGGCTGACCCGTACCGAGGTCGGGCGCGATGGCCTGCGCCTCCAACTGGAACGGCAGTTCGACCGTCAATTTGCAGGCAGCCTGCGCATCGAGCAGCTCGACGGCAACCTCGTCAATACGCTCTTCGCGCGCGGTGTGCAGGTGCGGGCGCCCGACGGCGACCTCGCCGCCACCGCCCGGTCGGCGCGCACGGACCGCCTGGCGATCCCCGGCAGGGCGCCCGACGACGGGGCCGTGCGCGCCCTCGCGGGGCCGGGCGGCCGGGACCTGCGCGCCTGGGTACGGGCCATCCGCCTGCCCGGGGCGAAACAACGCTACACCTTCCTCGTGGCGGGGCCGCGCGCCGACATCCGCCGCCAGGTTTACACCTTCAGCGGCAGCGCCGCCGCGGTGCTGGGGGTGCTGGGGCTTCTGCTGGTGGCCGGCGTGGCCGCCCAGGTGGCCTTCGGCCTGCGGCCGCTGGCCCGCGTGCGGCGGGCGGTGGCGGCCGTGCGCGCCGGCCGGGCGAAGCGGCTGGCGGGCGCCTATCCGCCGGAGGTGGCGGCGCTGGTGGCCGAGCTCAACGCCCTTCTGGACCACAACGCCGACCTTTTGGCCCGCGCCCGCGCCCAGGCGGGCGACATGGCCCACGCCCTGAAGACCCCCCTGGCCGCCCTGCGCAACGAGGCCGACGCCCTGCCCGACCCGCAGGGGGCCGCCATCCGCCGCCGCCTGGACGCCCTGACGGGCGTGGTGGAGCGGCAGTTGGCGCGTGCCCGGGCGGCGGGCGGCGACGTACTGGGCGCCGTGGCGCCCGTGCGCCCGGTGGTGGACGACCTGCGCTTCACCCTGGAAACCCTCTACGGCGACCGGGCGCCGGCCTTCGTCATCGACGTGCCGGAGAACGCCGCCTTTCGCGGCGACGCCCAGGACCTGGAGGAGATGCTGGGCACCTTCCTGGACAACGCCTGCAAGTGGGCGGCGGGCACGGCATGGGTGACGGCGGCGGTGGCGGACGGCCGACTCCATCTGACGGTGGCCGACGACGGCCCCGGCATCCCCGCCGACCGGCGGGACGCCGTGCTGGCGCGCGGCGGCCGGCTGGACGAGGCGGCCGCCGGCAGCGGCCTGGGGCTGGCCATCAGCCGCGACGTGGCGGCCCTTTACGGCGGCCGCCTCACCCTGGGCGACGGCGCGGCCGGCGGCCTCGCCGCCACCCTGGACCTTCCGGCTGCCGTGTGAGGGTGCTGGACACGGCCGGGTGTGGGCCCTTATGCAAGGGCATGACACGGGCGACACGGGGACCCCCATGAGCGACCTTTTCGAGGACGGCGGCACCGCCGCCGACGGGAGCTACAATGCCGAGGCCATCGAGGTGCTGGAGGGCCTGGAGCCGGTGCGCCGGCGGCCCGGCATGTACATCGGCGGCACCGACGAGCGCGCCCTGCACCACCTGGCGGCGGAGCTGGTGGACAACGCCATGGACGAGGCCGTGGCGGGACACGCCAAGCGCATCGAGGTGGCGCTGGCCGCCGACGGCACCCTTTCCGTCTCCGACAACGGGCGCGGCATCCCCGTGGACCCGCACCCCCGGTTTCCCGACCGCACGGCGCTGGAGGTCATCCTCACCACCCTGCACTCGGGCGGCAAGTTCGGCGGCGACGCCTACAAGGTCTCGGGCGGGCTGCACGGCGTGGGGCTTTCCGTGGTGAACGCCCTGGCCGGGGAGCTTACCGTGGAGGTGGCGCGCGACCGTCGCCTGTGGACCCAGACCTACGCCCGGGGCCAGCCCACCACCCCCGTCACCGACGGCGGCCAGGTGCAGAACCGGCGCGGCACCACCGTGCGCTTCCACCCCGACCCGGAAGTCTTCGGCGACGACGCCCGCCTGCATCCGCAGCAGCTCTACCGCATGGCGCGGTCCAAGGCCTATCTCTTCCGGGGCGTGGAGGTGCGCTGGCGCTGCGATCCGGCGCTGTTGCACGAAGGCGAGGGCGTGCCCGAGGAGGCGACGCTGCACTTCCCGGGCGGCCTTGCCGACTTTCTGGCCGGCACCCTCAAGGAGCGCGGCCTGGACGCCGCCGTTTTCGAGGGCACCGCCAGTCTCGCGGAGGACAAGGGGCGCGTGGAATGGGCCGTGTGCTGGCCCGGGGAGGGGGTGGAGGGCTTCCTGCACGCCTACTGCAATACCGTGCCCACCCCCTCGGGCGGCACCCACGAGACGGGCTTCCGCAACGCCCTCACCAAGTCCCTGCGCGCCTACGGCGAGCTGGTGGGCAATAAGAAGGCCGGCCAGATCACCGCCGACGACGTCATGTCGAGCGCCTGGGGGATGCTGTCGCTCTTCCTGCCGGAACCCCAGTTCCAGGGCCAGACCAAGGAGAAACTGGCCAGCGCCGAGGCGACGCGGCTGGTGGAATCCGCCGTCAAGGACCTGTTCGACCACTGGCTGACGGGGCATCCGGAAAACGCCAACCAGCTCCTCGCCGCCGTGGTGGAGCGCGCCGAGGAGCGCCAGCGCCGCCGCCAGCAGCGCGAGACCCAGCGCAAGACGGCCACCAGCCGCACCCGCCTGCCCGGCAAGCTGGCCGACTGCAGCCGGTCGAGCCGCGAGGAATCGGAGATCTTCATCGTGGAGGGCGATTCCGCCGGCGGCTCCGCCAAGCAGGCGCGCGACCGCGAGCGCCAGGCGGTGCTGCCCCTGAAGGGCAAGATCCTCAACGTGGCCAGCGCCTCCGCCGACAAGCGCCGCGCCAACCAGGAGGTTTCCGACCTTATCGAGGCGCTGGGCTGCGGCACCCGCGACCGCTACGACCCGGAAAAGCTGCGCTACGAGCGCATCATCATCATGACGGACGCCGACGTGGACGGCGCCCACATCGCCTCCCTGCTCATGACCTTCTTCTTCCACGAGATGCCAAGGCTGGTGGAGCACGGCCATCTGTACCTGGCCGTGCCGCCCCTCTACCGGCTGTCGCGCGGGGGCACCGTGGCCTATGCCCGCGACGACGCCCACAAGGACGAGCTGCTCAACACCACGTTCGCCAAGGGCAGGGGCAAGGTGGAGGTGAGCCGGTTCAAGGGCCTCGGCGAGATGCCGCCGCATCAGCTCAAGGAAACCACCATGGACCCGAAGAACCGCCACCTGCTGCGCGTGGACCTGCCCCACCGCGACGATCCGGAAGAGGCGGAAGCCTTCCAGGAGACGGCGGCCCTGGTGGAGACCCTCATGGGCCGCAAGCCCGAGCCGCGCTTCCACTACATCCAGGAACACGCCCGCGCCGTGGCGGACCTGGACGTGTGAGGGCGGCTATTCGCCGGCCGGATAGAGGTGGTGGATGATGGCGTGGGCGCGTTCCACGGCGTAACGCGCATGAGGCTCCGGGAAAGGCGCCCAGATGTGATAGTCGGCGCCGTTGCGGGTGTGGCGGAGCTTGTCGAGTTCGTAACCGATGGCTTCCAGGGTGGGATCGCCGCTGTTCAGGAGATACCCCTTGAGCCGGCCGTGGTCCCTGCCGGTGTTTTCCGGCGTGAATCCCAGGCCGTCGGCGTGCCGCAACAAATGCTGAAAGCCTGCCATGTAGGCCCGGGACGCCGCCGCCCGCAAATCGGCTTCGGCCTCGCCTTCCACCAGATCGGCCGCCACGTCGTAGGCCGTTCGCGTTTCAGCCGCCATCCTAAAATTCCCGGGAATCCATCAGGGCCACGAGCCACGCTTCCAGGACCGCCCCTGGTGTCAGGCCATTCTGTTCCGCATAAGCCCGCAAATCCTGAAGCAACGCCTGCTCCGTGGCAAAGCGATCGTCGAAGGCCCAGGGCACCAAATACCGCAGGTAGGCTTGCGGGAAAGCGTCGGTCTCGTCCTCCCCGAGGGTGGCGCCGAAACCGCAAAACGCCTCCCCCACCCGTTGCCGTGTGATGGTGGCGAGCGCCGGCAGATGCTCCCGGAGGTCTGCGTTCTCCATGCCTTCCAGGAAGCGCCGGACCCTGCCCACTTCATCCGCCCGGGAATCCGCCAGACGTTGGAGCCGGACCGGATCGCCAAGACCCAGGGCCGCTTCCAATCGAAGCTGGCCGTGGTAGGCCGGGGTTTCCTGCCGTTGATCCAGCACCGCCCAGACGCGCTCGAACATGCCGGCCAAAAGGAAATGCCTGGCCGCGAACTCCAACTGTTGCTCGTCGAAGGCAGGGTACAACGGCCACAGCCTGTCCAGAACCGCCCGGAGGCCCTCGGCGTCTCCGAGCTTGGCACTAAGGCGCGCCCGAGCCAGCAAAACCCAGGGGTCACCGGGCCGGTTGCGCTCCAGGGCGGCGAGGCGCCAGGCCTTCTGCTTAAGCGCTTCCCGCGCGCTGGCGGGCAGGCGCGCCAGCTCGTTGAAGATGGTGACCGCTTCCTCGGCGGGTTCCGGGGTGGTAACCATGCGGGTGGTTCCTTTGCTCGACGGTCGAGCAGTATAGCGCGTGTGGCCTAAACGTTGAACAGGAAGTGGATCACGTCGCCGTCGTGGACGACGTATTCCTTGCCCTCCTGACGCATGCGCCCCGCCTCCTTGGCGCCCTGCTCGCCGCCCAGCGCGATGTAGTCGTCAAAGCTGATGGTGTCGGCCCGGATGAAGCCGCGCTGGAAGTCGCTGTGGATCTCGCCCGCCGCTTCCGGGGCCGTGGCCCCGCGCGGCACGGTCCAGGCGCGCGCCTCCTTGGGCCCGGCCGTGTAGAAGGTGATGAGGTCCAGAAGGCGGTATCCCGCCTTGATGACCCGGTCCAGGCCGGACTCCCCGAGGCCCATGTCGGCGAGGAAGGCCTGTTTTTCCTCGTCCGTGTCCAGCTCCGCCACCTCCGCCTCGATGGCGGCGGAGACAATGACGTGCTCGGCTCCTTCCTGTCCGGCGCGTTCCGCCACCCGGGCGCTGTACTGGTTGCCCGTGGCGGCCGAGCCCTCCTCCACGTTGGAGACGTAGAGCACCGGCTTGCTGGACAGGAGGTTCAGCATGCGGAAGGTCTTGTGCTGCTCGGGCGGCAGGTCCACGGCGCGCGCCGGCCGGCCGGCGCGCAGCGCCTCCATGACGGGCTCCATGACGGCCAGGAAGTCCTTGGCCTCCTGGTCGCCGCGCTTGGCCTTCTTGCCCAGGGTCTCCTGGCGCCGCTCCAGGCTCTCCAGGTCGGCGAGCAGCAGCTCCGTCTCCACCACGTCGATGTCGCGCAGGGGGTCCACGTCGCCGTCCACGTGGCTGATCTCCGGGTCCTCGAAGCAGCGCAGGACGTGGACGATGGCATCCACCTCGCGGATGTTGGCCAGGAACTGGTTGCCCAGGCCCTCGCCGCGGCTGGCGCCCTTCACCAGGCCGGCGATATCGACGAACTCCAGCACCGTGGGGATGACGGAACGCGCCTTCGCCAGCTCGGCGATGCGCGGCAGGCGCTCGTCGGGCACGGCCACCCGGCCCGTGTTGGGCTCGATGGTGCAGAAGGGGTAGTTGGCCGACTGCGCCTGGGCCGTGGCCGTCAGGGCGTTGAACAGGGTGGACTTGCCCACGTTGGGCAGGCCGACAATGCCGCAGTTGAAACCCATGGTCGGGGGATCCGCTTTGTTCTACTGGGTGGGGTTGGCCACCGTGTTGAGGAAACGGTCGTCGCGGCCGGCGACGAGGTCCGGGAAGCCGTCGGCCACCCGGTCGAGCAGCGGGTCCAGCCAGTCGCGGTCCGCCCTGGTAAAATCGGCCAGGACGTAGGCCATCACCCGGTCCTTGTCGCCGGGATGGCCGATGCCCAGCCGCAGGCGCTTGTAGTCGCGGCCGATGCGGGCGTCGATGTTCTTCAGGCCGTTGTGGCCGCCGTGGCCACCGCCCGTCTTGAGCCGCACCTGGCCGGGCTGAAGGTCCAGGTCGTCGTGCGCCACGATGACCCGGTCGAGGGGCAGCTTGAAGAAGTTCACCGCCGCCTGCACCGCGTCGCCCGAAAGGTTCATGTAGGTGGCGGGGACGAGGGCGGTGACGCGCCCGCCCCCGGCCTCGCCCTCGGCGGTATGCCCCTGGAACCGCTTGCGCCAGGCGGCGAAGCCGTGCCGCCGGGCAACGGCTTCCACCGCCATGGCGCCGATGTTGTGGCGGTTCCTGGCGTATTTGCGGCCGGGATTGCCCAGCCCCACCACCAGGTGCATGGGCGTCAGCCCCCGCCGGCGGCGGCCGCGGCCTTCATGCCGCGCGGCGCCACGATGGTGGCGATGGTGTGGCCGGCGTCGTGGCCGGACGGCCGCACGCCCTCGGGCAGGGCGATGTCGTTGACGTGCACCGACTGCCCCACCTCCAGGCCGGAGATGTCCACGGCCACCTTGTCGGGGAAAGCGTCGGGACGGCCCACCAGCTCCACCTGGTGCAGCACCACGTTGAGCACGCCGCCGCGCTTGAGGCCGGGGGAGTCCTCGGTGTTCTGGAAGACCACGGCCACCTGGGCGGTAAGCTCCGTCTTCTCGCCGATGCGCATGAAATCGACGTGGATGGGCAGGTCCTTCACCGGCTCCAGCTGCACGTCACGCGGCACCACGCGCTCCCGGGTGCCGTCCACGCTGATGTCGTAGATCTGCGCCGCAAAGCCGGGCTTGCGCATCTCGTGCATGAGCACGCGCGGGTCCACGCTGATGAGCCGGGGGGTCTGCTTGTCGCCGTAGATGACGCCGGGCACGTAGCCGGCCCGCCGCGTCGCCCGGGCGGCCCCCTTGCCGCTCCGCTCGCGCTTTTCGGCGGTGATGCTGATGGGCTCCATGATGCTCTCTCCTTCGTTTGACACGGGAACAGCCCCGCCGGCCTCCAGGGGTGCCGGCGGCGGCGCGGCAGCGCGGTCCGCCCGGCGTGCGCCCGCCTAGTTGAACAGGCTGGAGACGGATTGTTCCGCGCTGATGCGCCGGATGGCCTCGGCCATGAGCGGCGCGATGGAAATCTGGCGGATGTTGTGGGCCACCCGCACGGCCTCCGTCGCCTGGATGCTGTCCGTGGTCACCAGGGTCTCCAGCGGCGAGGAGGTGACGCGCGCCACGGCCCCGCCGGACAGCACGCCGTGGGTGACGTAGGCGGCGACGGAGGTGGCGCCCGCCTTGGACAGGGCGTCGGCGGCGTTGCACAGGGTCCCGGCCGAATCCACGATGTCGTCGATGAGGATGGCGTTGCGGCCCTGGACGTTGCCGATGATGTTCATGACCTCGGAAACGCCCGCCCGCTCGCGGCGCTTGTCGATGATGGCGAGGTCGGCGTCCAGGCGGCGCGCGATCTGACGCGCGCGCACCACGCCGCCCACGTCGGGCGAGACGATGACCAGCGAATCGCCGCTGCCGTAGTTCTCCTTGATGTCCTTGGTGAAGACCGGCGCGGCATAGAGGTTGTCCACCGGGATGTCGAAGAACCCCTGGATCTGGCCCGAGTGCAGGTCGAGCGTGAGCAGGCGGTCGGCGCCCGAGGTGGTGATGAGGTTGGCCGCCAGCTTGGCGGAGATGGGCGTGCGCGGGCCCGTCTTGCGGTCCTGGCGCGCGTAGCCGAAGTACGGGATGACCGACGTGACCCGCTTGGCCGACCCCCGCCCCAGGGCGTCCTGGGCCACCAGGAGCTCCATGAGGTGGTCGTTGGCCGGGTACGACGTGGACTGGATGACGAAAACGTCCTCGCCGCGCACGTTCTCCTGGATCTCGATGAAGATCTCCATGTCGGAGAAACGGCGCACACTGGCCTTGGTCAGCGGCAGGCTGAGCTGCGCGGCAATGGCCTCGGCGAGCGGACGGTTGCTGTTGCAGGCAAGGATCTTCATGGGATCAGGCGCCCTCCGGACTCCCTCGTTCCCCGCCATCCGGGCCGGAGCGGCATGCCCCTCGTGCAGCGCAAAACCCGGGGCGGGCGGAGCGGACCCTAGCCGGAATCGCCCGCCGGATCAATGGCTGTGCGCGGGCGCCGGGCCGTCGGGCGGGGCTTCCGGCAGCGTCACCACGATCGCGGTGCCACGCGGGTCGTTGTCCGTCACCCGGAGGGTGCCGCCCAGGGTGCCGCGCACCAGGTTGTGGACGATGGCCAGCCCCAGGCCGCTGCCGCCGCTGCCGCGCGCCGTGGTGTAGAAGGGCTCCAGGACGCGGGCCTTGTCGTCGTCCGGGATGCCGCGGCCGTCGTCCGCCACGCGCAGCACCACCCGTTCGTCGTCCGCAAGCCCGGCATCGACGGTCACCGTGCCCGCCTCTTCCGGGTCGAAGGCGTGGAAGACGGCGTTGTCCACGAGGTTGGTCACCACCTGGGCCAGGGCGCCCGGATAGGTGTCCAGGACCAGGCCCTCGGGACAGGTCACGGTGACGGTGGCGGCCGTCTCGCGGAGATGCGGCCGCAGGCTGGTGATGATCTCGTCGAGATAGTGTTTCAGGTCCACCGTGCGCCGCTCCGCCGACGACTGGTCCACGGCCACCTGTTTGAAGCTCTGGATGAGGTCGCCGGCGCGGCGGGTGTTGTTGGTGATGATGCGGCCCACCTCGTCCATTTCGTCGAGGTATTCGGCGAGGTCCTGGGCGCGCAGTTCGCGGTTTTCGAATCGCGCCCGCAGCCGCGCCGTCTCCTGTTCCAGATGGGTGGCGCTGGTGAGGGTGATGCCCACCGGGGTGTTCACCTCGTGGGCCACGCCCGCCACCAGACGGCCCAGGGAGGCCAGCTTCTCCGCCTCCACCAGCTCGTTCTGGGCGCGCTCCATGCGGGCCAGGGCGTCCTCCGCCTCGTCCCTGGCGGTGGCAAGCTCGCCGGTACGCGCCTCCACCTCCTGTTCCAGATGCTGCGTGGTGGCCTGGAGCCGTTCCGTCATGCCGTTGAAGGTGCGGTGCAGGACGCCGATCTCGTCGTCCCGCGTCGCCGGCAGACGGACGCTGTAGTCGCCCTCCGCGAGGCGCTCCGCGGCCGGCACCATGGCGCGCACCGGCCGCACCACCAGCCGGTTGATCATCACCGTCACCAGGACCAGGGAGCCCGTCAGCGCGGCGGCCAGCACCGCCGCCGCGGCCAGGAAGGGCTGCCAGCCCAGCACCGCGCCCAGGTCGAGGGCGGCCACGCTGTACAGGTTCAGGCGGGGCATCCACGCGGCGGCGAGCAGGCGGGGCGAGCCGTCGATGGTGACGGGCACCATGGCCGTGCGCTTGTCGGCCTCCTCGGCCAGGGCGTCCAGGGCATGACGCAGGCGCTCGCGCCCGTCCGGGGTGTCCACACGCTTGTACAGGGTGCGATCAACGTTGCGCCCGAGCGGGGTATTGAAGGCGATCATGTTGCGGTCCGGGTGGGCCTGGATGATGCCCTGACGGTTCACCAGCATGCCCGTCATGCCGGGGTGCTTCAGGCGCGCCAGCTCGGCGATGACGCGCGACAGATCGACGCCCGTTCCCACCACGGCCAGGGCCTCGCCGTCCACGCGCACGGGCACGTTGATCCACAGCTTCGTCACATCCAGCGCGGGGTCGTAGTCCACGTTCAGATTGAAGGGAACGTCCGCCTCGAGGCTGTGGAAGAACCAGTCGTGGTGGGGATTGTCCCGTTCCAGGGTGTCGTCCGGGGTGGCGTC
>CAJXLG010000096.1 GCA_913055885.1 uncultured Rhodospirillales bacterium | reverse complement strand
GTGCTCCGCCGAAGGCGGAGCCTCGAAAGATGGCGCCACCCGACGGGCGTTCGAGAAAACATGGGGAATGTCCTGGCGCCCGGGGGCGAACAACCCGTCGCCCGCGTCGTTCTTCGAGCCTTTTGCGGGGCAAAAGCACCTCAGAACGACGGCGCCCGTCACACCCACCCCGTCAGATAGAGGGGCTGGAAGGTGGCGGGCACGCGGCCGTCGGCGCCGCCGTAGCGTTCGCGGTAGAGGGTCATGGCGCGCTCGAACAGCCGGCGGGGCGGCGGCGCGTTGGTGCGCTCGGCCAGGGCCGCCGTGTCGCCCATGGTGCGCAGGTCGGCGACGAGCGCCCAGGGGTCGGCGTAGCGCACGGTGAGGGTTTCCGTGTCGGCCACGGGCTCGACGAAGCCGGCGCGCTGGAGCAGGGCGCCGCCCGTGGCCACGTCCACCAGGGGCGCCACGCGGCGGCGCACGCCGCCGGCAACCTCGGCCTCCGCCGCCAGCAGGCAGGCGCGCAGTTCCCGCAGCGTCGCCTCGCCCCACTGCACCGACAGGAAGAGGCCGTCGGGGCGCAGCACGCGCCGCGCCTGGGCCAGCACGCCCGGCAGGTCGTTCACCCAGTGCAGCGCCAGGCACGACAGCACCAGGTCGGCGCTTCGCGGGGCGAAGGGCAGGGCCTCCGCGTCGGCCGTCACCGCCGGCGCGCCGCAGGCGGCGGCGACGGCGGGCGTGGCGGCGCACGCCGTGAGGCGCTGGACGCGGTGGCCGGCCAGGCGCGGCCGCAGGGTGTCGGGGCGCGCGTCCAGCTCCACGGCCTCCGGAAAGGAACGGCGCACGTCGTCCAGCCGGTCCAGCAGGCGTTCCGCCATTTCCGGGACGAGGGCACCGTCGCCGCCGGCCGCCAAAGCGCGTTCGCGCCGCCGGGCGACCAGGGCGCGGTCGAAGACGCGGGGCACCGTGGTCATGGGTGGAGGATACCGCCCGGGGACGGGGTTGCGCCAGGGCCGGTGTAACGGCAGGCTGCAAGCAAAACGGGCGGAGGGCGTTCATGCCGCGGACGGCGGTTCCCCACACGGCGGCGCACCTGGGCCGGCGGGCCCTGGATCTGATGCTGCCGCCGCAATGCCTGGCCTGCGACACCCTGGTGGACACGCCGGGCAGCCTGTGTCCGCGCTGCTGGTACACCATCGGCTTCCTGGCGCCGCCGTGGTGCCTCCGCTGCGGCCGGCCCTTTGCCCTGGACCCGGGCGACGGGGCACAGTGCGGCGCCTGCACGGCGCAGCCGCCGGGCTGGGACCGGGGGCGGGCCGTCATGCGCTACGACGCCCACAGCCGCGACCTCGTCCTGGGCTTCAAGCACGCCGACCGCACGGAGGCGGCGCCCGCCTTCGGGCAGTGGCTGGCGCGCGCGGGCGGGGCGCTGGTGACGGAGGCCGACGCCGTGGTGCCCGTGCCCCTGCATCCGTGGCGGCTCTTCCGGCGGCGCTACAACCAGGCGGCGCTCCTGGCGCGGGCGCTGGGCCGTTCCGGCGGCCGGCCCGTGCTGCCCGACCTGCTGGTGCGGCGGCGGGCGACGCCGTCGCAGCGCGGCCTGACGCCGGCCGGGCGCGAGCGCAACGTGCGCGGCGCCTTCGCCGTGCGCCGACCGGCGCTTGCCGAGGGGCGGCGGCTGTTGCTGGTGGACGACGTGATGACCACGGGGGCCACGCTGTCCGCCTGCGCCCGCCGGCTCAGGCAGGCGGGCGCAGGCGGCGTGGACGTCCTCACCCTGGCGCGGGTGTTGCCCGAGGCGTAGGGGCCGGCTTAGGGGGCGCCCGGTCGAGAACAGCGAGAGGCCGCGCGATCATGGCGAACGTGGAGATCTACCTGACCCAGAGCTGTCCCTTCTGCAGCCGCGCCAAGAAGCTCCTGGACAAGAAGGGTGCCGGCTATACGGAAATCGACGTCAGCGCGCCCGAGGACCGGGAAAAGATGAAGGAACGCGCGGGCGGCCAGCACACCGTTCCGCAGATCTTCATCGACGGCAAGCACGTCGGGGGCTGCGACGAGCTTTTCGAGCTGGACATGGACGGCGACCTGGACCCCATGCTCGGGCTGAAATAGCCGCGCCTTCGGCGCGGCCTCGAAAGAGGCGGCGGATCAATGGGCGCCGGCCGTCTTCTTCGAGGCTTTTGCCAAGGCAAAAGCACCTCAGAATGACGCCCGGCCTGGTTTCGGCGCCCTCTTGGACGTTACGTAGGGCGTCATTCTGAGGTGCTCCGCCGAAGGCGGAGCCTCGAAGAAGACGCCCCCCCCGACGCAACGTAAAACGGGCGTCATTCCGAGGTGCTCCGCCGAAGGTGGAGCCTCGAAGAAGACGCCCCCCAGGGAAAGGCCCTTGCCATGACCACCCTCACGGCCGCCTGTGTGCAGGTGAACGCGGGCCCGGACCTCGGCCCCAACATCGACGCCGCGCTGGCCCTCGGGCGCGAGGCGGCCGGGCGCGGGGCGGATCTCGTCGCCTTTCCGGAGAACGTGGCGGCCATGACCTTCGGCCGCGAATACGTCCTGGCACGCGCCCGGGTGGAGGCGGAACACCCCGCCATCCCGGCGTTCCAGGGCCTGGCGCGCGAGACGGGGGCGTGGGTGCTGGCAGGGACGCTGGCGATCCGGGTGGAAGAAGAACGGGCCGCCAACCGCGCCTATCTCCTGGACCCGGACGGGAACATCGCCGCCACCTACGACAAGATCCACATGTTCGACGTGGATCTGGGCGGCGGCGAGAGCTACCGCGAATCGGACACCATGCGCCCGGGCGAGGAAGCGGTGGTGGCCGAGACCCCGTGGGGCGGCGTGGGCCTCACGGTGTGCTACGACGTGCGCTTTCCCCACCTCTACCGCGATCTGGCCCGCGCCGGGGCGAACATCCTGACCATCCCGGCCGCCTTCACGCGGGTGACGGGCGAGGGCCACTGGCACACCCTGGTCCGTGCCCGGGCCATCGAGACGGGCTGCTTCGTCCTCGCCCCGGCCCAATGCGGCACCCACCACCGGGGCCGCGAAACCTACGGCCATTCGCTCATCGTGGACCCATGGGGGACGGTCCTGGCGGAAGGCGCCGCCGAGGAACCGGGCGTGGTGACGGCCGAGCTGGACCTGGACCGGGTGGCCGAGATTCGCGGCAAGGTGCCGGCCTTGTGGGGGGATCGGCAATACAAACCGGCCCGGCGTCATGCCGGCGCCCCTTGAAGATGACTCGCGAAAGCGCCGGTATAAGCCCGAGTGGCGCCTGAGCCCATCGCGCATCCGGATGTTTTGTCGCAACTCAAAACATCCGGTGCGCCCTATCAGAGGTGGTAGCCGAGTTCGGCCAAAAAAGCCCGGCTTTCCGCCGCCTTGGGATCGCCCAGCCGGTCCCGCGCCCGCACCGCCTCCACCAGGCAGGCGCGCGTCGCCGCCACGTCGCCCAGGGCCGCGTGCGCCAGGGCCATGTTGTGCAGGCTGAATCCCACGCCGCGCCCGAAGGCGTGCGCCCGGCGCACGGCCAGGGCCTCCCGGAAACGGGCCAGGGCCGCCTCCGCGTCACCCCCCGTGAGGGCCAGCGTGCCCAGATTGTCCAGGTTCATGGCCTCGCCCCGCCGGTCGCCCAGCGCCCGCGTCAGGGCCAGGGCCGCCTCGTGGCAGGCGGCGGCGTCGGCGGGCCGGCCCGTCAGGCGGGCCACCTGGCCCAGCCGCCCCAGGGCGTGGGCCTCGGCGTGCCGGTCCCCCGTTGCCCGCGCGTCCGCCAGGGCGGCGTCAAGGCAGGGCTGGGCCTTGACCGGCTCACCCGCCCGCACGTGCCGTGTTGCCAGGTTGATGGCCAGGGAACGCGCCCGCGGCCGGTCGCCCAGCCGCCGGGCGGCGATGAGGCCCGCCTGCTCCCACACCCGCAACCGCCGGGGGGCCAGCCGCAGTTCGAGCACCTGGGCCCCGGCCAGGGGATAGTCGGCGCACAAGGCAGCCGCCTCCGTGTCCGTGGCCGCCCGCTCGGCCGCCCACGCACGGCCCGCCTCGATGGCCGCCCGCGCCGCGTCGAACCGCGCCAGGCCGTCCGCCACGGTGGCACGCCCCGGCTGCGCCAGGGCGTTCGCTTCCTCCAGCACGGCCAGATAGTGCCGTGCGTGGGCCCGCCCCGCCGCCACGGACGCCTACGTGCCCTTCGCCATGGGCGGCAGGCGGAGAATGTGGCCCTTGCGCTGCGCCTCGGTGGTCTTCAGGAGCACCCGCGCCGGCTCGGGCAGGCGCTGCATCAGGGCCGCGCGCACGGAGACGGGCAGGCCGCCGTTCTTCAGGAGCTGCCGCACCGTCTCCATGAAATCGGCGGGGCGGGGCAGGGGGACGAGGCGCACCTTCCGGTCCTTGTCGATGTCGGCGAGGTCGCGCGCCGCCTTGACCGCCCGCTTCATGCCGCCCAGGGCGTCCACCAGGCCCTTGGCCCTGGCCTTGCGGCCGGTCCACACCCGGCCGCGCGCCACCTCCTCCAGGGCCGCCTTGTCCATGCCCCGGTCCTCGGCCGCCTTGGTGACGAAGGTGTCGTAGGCGAAGTCCAGGTAGGCGTTGAAGCGTTCCCACTCCCCGGGGGAGAAGGGCCGGTTCAGGCTCCACATTCCGGCGTGCTCGCCGGCGGCGATCTGCGCCCACTCGACGCCGAGCCTGTCCCACATGCCCGAAAGGTCGAACTTGCCGCCGAACACCCCGATGGAGCCGGTGAGCGTTCCCGGCTGGGCGACGATGCGATCCGCCCCCATGGCGGCGTAATAGCCGCCCGAGGCCGCCACGCTTCCCAGGGACGCCACCACGGGCGTGCCCGCGTCGCGCGTGCGGTGCACCGCCTGCCGGATGGTGTCGGACGCGCCGAAGGCGCCGCCCGGGCTGTCCAGCCGCAGGATGACGGCCTTCACGTCGTCCGCCTTCGCCGCCTTCTTCAGGAGGTGCACCACCGTTTGCGCCCCGATGCTCTCGCTGCCCGACAGGGGCGACGGCTTCGACTTGCCGCCGTGCACCGGGCCCACGCCGTAGATCACGGCGATGTGCGGCGCATCGTCATCGGGGCCCTCGGTGTGGGCCAGATAGCCGCGCGGCCCCACGCGCCCGGGGTCGTCGAACCGCTCGTCCAGCTTTTTCTTGAGGGCCGGGCGGTATTCGAGCCTGTCCACCAGCCCCGCCTTCTTCGCCTTGGCGGGCAGGACGGGGGCATTGTCCACCAGCCGGCGGACGCGCGCCTTGTCCAGCCCGCGCCCCTTGGCGATGCCGGCCACGGCCTGGTCCAGCCAGCCCCGCACCACGGCCTCGCTGGCCTCGCGGCCGGGGCCCGAGATGGTCTTGCGGGTGAACGTCTCGGGCGCGCTCTTGTATGCCTTGCGGCGGCCGAACTGCGGCTGCACCCCCATGTCTCCCAGGGCCTCGCGGGCAAAGGGCATGGACAGGGCGAAGCCCATGAGGTTCACCGTTCCGGTGGGCCGCAACCACACCGTGTCGAAGCCCGACGCCAGATAGGCCGCCACCGTGCCATTGCCGGCGGCGCCGCCCAGGCTGCCGGCGTAGGCGATGGCCGGCTTGTCCGACGCCTCGCGGAAATCCCTGACGGCACCGTGCACCGCCTGCGCCGTGGCCAGGCTCATGGACCCGCCGCCCACGCGGGCCACGACGGCCTTGACCCGTTTATCGTCGCGGGCGCGTTGAAGGGCTTCCGTGATGTCGCGCAGGGCGGGCGGCCGCGGCTTGAGCCGGGCCATGAAGCCCCGCGTGGACCGCTCGGCGATGGGCCCGCTCAGGTCCAGCGACAGCACCACCCTGTCCGGCATGGGGGCCGGCCCGGCGCGGGTGGCGATGAAGACGATCACCGCCACCACCGCCAGCACCACCAGGAACCCGGTGCCGGCGAAGAGCCAGATGAAAAGCCGCCCGATCCTGCGCATGGTCCTGTATCCTTGTGGCTTTATGCCCAGCCGCCGCACTGGCCGCGCTGGCGCAGCAGATGGTCCGCCACCACCAGCCGCATCATGGCCTCCCCCACGGGCACCGCGCGCAGGCCCACGCACGGGTCGTGGCGGCCCTGGGTGGCGATCTCCGTCGCCTCGTTGTCACGCGTCACCGAGGGCTGCGGAATGCGCACGGAGCTGGTGGGCTTCACGGCGAAACGCGCCGTCAGCGGCTGGCCCGTGCTGATGCCGCCCAGCACGCCGCCGGCGTTGTTGCTCTCGAAGGCGGGGCCCGCGGCGCCCGGGGTCATGGCGTCGGCGTTTTCTTCGCCGTGCAGTTCCGCCGCGCCGAAGCCGGCGCCGATCTCCACGCCCTTCACGGCGTTGATGCTCATTAGCGCCTTGGCGAGGTCGGCGTCCAGGCGGTCGAAGACGGGCTCACCCAGGCCCGCCGGCAGGCCGTCGGCCTCCACGTACACCACGGCGCCCAGGGAAGAGCCGTCACGCCGCACCCGGTCCAGGGTTTCCGCCCAGCGGTCGGCGGCGGCCGGGTCGGGGCAGAAGAAATCGTTGGCGGCCACGGCGGCCCAGTCCCATGCCTCCGGGCTCACGGCGTCGCCGCCCACCTGGACGAGGCAGCCGCGCACCCGCACGCCGCCCAGCAGGTGGTCCAGCACGGCCTGGGCGATGGCGCCGCCCGCCACGCGCACGGCCGTCTCGCGCGCCGACGCCCGGCCGCCGCCGCGCGGATCGCGCCGGCCGTACTTGCGGTCGTAGGTGACGTCGGCGTGCCCCGGGCGGTAGCGGTCGGCGATGTCGCTGTAGTCCCGGGACCGCTGGTCGGCGTTGCGGATCGTGAAGGCGACGGGCGTGCCCGTGGTGGCCCCCTCGAAGACCCCCGACAGGAGCTCCACCGCGTCCGTTTCGCGGCGCTGGGTGGTGTGCCGCGACTGGCCGGGCCGGCGGCGGTCCAGGGCGGGCTGGATGACGCCCTCGTCCAGCGGCACCCCGGGGGGCACGCCGTCCACCACGCCGCCGATGGCGGGGCCGTGGCTTTCGCCGAAGCTTTCCAGCGTGAAGAGCTGGCCGAAGCGGTTGCCGGGCATGGGGGGCTATTCAGTGGTGATGTCGGGGGCGTCCACGGCCTTCATGCCCACCACGTGATAGCCGCAGTCCACGTGATGGGTCTCGCCGGTGACGCCGCTGGCGAGGTCGCTCAGGAGGTAGACGCCGGCGCCGCCCACGTCGTCGTGGGTGACGTTGCGCTTGAGCGGCGAGTTGTATTCGTTCCACTTGAGGATGTAGCGGAAGTCGCCGATGCCGGAGGCGGCGAGGGTGCGCGCCGGGCCCGCCGACAGGGCGTTCACCCGGATGCCCTGGTCGCCCAGGTCCATGGCCAGATAGCGCACGCTGGCCTCCAGCGCCGCCTTGGCGACGCCCATGACGTTGTAGTGCGGCATGACGCGCTCGGCGCCGTAGTAGGTGAGGGTGAGCAGGCTGCCGCCCTGGTCCATGAGGGGCACGGCGCGCTGGCACACGGCGGTGAAGGAGTAGCACGAGATGTGCATGGTGTCCTGGAAGTTCCGCAGGGAGGTTTCCAGGTAGCGGCCCTTGAGCTCCTCCTTGTCGGAATAGGCGATGGCGTGGACCACGAAATCCAGCCGCCCCCATTTCTCGCGCACCGTCTCGAAGGCCGCGTCCAGGCTCTCGTCGTCGCCCGCGTCACAGGGCACCGTGAAGCTGGCGCCCAGGCTCTCGGCCAGCGGCTGGACCCGCCTGGCCATGCCCTCGCCCTGGTAGGTAAGGGCCAGTTCCGCCCCATGAGCCGCCGCCGACTGGGCGATGCCCCAGGCCAGGGAGCGCTCGTTGGCGACGCCCATGATGAGGCCCTTCTTCCCGGCCAGCAGGTTGCTCGATGCGTTCATGGGGGCTCCTTTTCCGTCGTCGGGGCACATGCCTCTTGAGCGCTTGCGCGTGGCGGCACATCCTACACCACGCAGCCGACAGCGCAAAGCTGCCGACGCCCCATAGCACGCGACGGGAGCGCCCGCCAATGGAAGCGCCCGCCGAGGAACCGGAGGAAGAAGCCCCCGCCGCGCCCGCCGGCGAATCCCGCTGGCATCGCCTGCGCCGCCTGGCGGCCTTCGTCGTGCGGCGCTTTGGCGAGGACCAGTGCGCCCGCGTGGCTTCGGCCCTCAGCTACACCACCCTGCTCGCCCTGGTGCCCCTCCTGACCCTGGTGCTCGCCATCGTCGCCGCCGTGCCCGGGGCGGAGGACATGCGCCACACCGTGGAGGCCTGGGTGGTGGCCAACGTCATGCCCGCCGCCGGCGACGCCGTGTCGGAGGCCCTGCGGCGTTTCCTGCGCAACGCCGGCACCCTCACCGGGCCCGGCGTCCTGGTGCTGGTGGTGGTGGCCCTCATGCTCTTCGCCACCATCGAGGCGGCCCTCAACCGCATCTTCCGGGTGGCGGCGGCCCGGCCCCTGGCGGTGCGCTTCCTGGCCTTCTGGACGCTTCTCACCCTGGGGCCGCTGCTGGTGGGGCTGAGCCTGTCGGTATCGGGCTATCTCTACGCCGCCGGGGCGTGGCTGGGGCTGGACAAGCCCACCGGCGCCGCCGGTGTCCTGGTGACCTTCGTCCCCGGCCTGCTGGCCTTCGGCTTCTTCCTGGTGCTCTATATGGTGGTGCCGCACCGGCCGGTGCGCTTCCTGGACGCCCTGATCGGCGCGGCCGTGGCGACGGGGCTCTTCGTTCTCCTGAAAAAGGGCTTCGGCCTCTACGTCAGCACGGTGCCCACCCTCAAGGCCATCTACGGCGCCTTCGCCGCCGTGCCCCTGTTCCTGGTGTGGATGTACCTGACGTGGAGCGCCGTGCTGGTGGGCGCCGTCATCACGGCCTCGCTGCCCGAGTGGCGCGCCGGCCTGGCGGGCGGCGAGACGGTGGCCCGTGCCCCGCGCCGGCGCATGGGGGCGGCGCTCCTGGTGCTGGGGGCGCTGTACGAGGCCCAGCGCGCCGGCGAGACGCCCACGCGCCGCCACCTGCTGCGCCATACGGCGCTGCCCGAATGGGACCTGGATTCCATCCTGACGGCCCTGCGCGCCGCCGGCTATACGGCGCGCACGGACCGCGGCCGGTGGGTGCTGGCGCGCGACCTGGAACAGGCCCCCGTGGAGGCCCTCGCCGACGCCCTCAACGTCACCCTGGCCGCCGGGCCGCCGGTGGCCGGCGAACCGCCCGGCGTCACCGAGCTGCTGGACCGCGCCGCCGCCGCCCAGCACGAGGCCCTCGACGTCCCGCTGGCCCGGCTTTGGCGGGGCGCCGGGTAGGCGTCGCGCCTACTGCACGATGCGCCAGGTGCCGTCCGGCTGGCGGCACGCCGTGCCCTTGGCCTTCTCGCGCTTGCCCTCCACCGTCACCGAGGTGGTGAACTCGCGGCAGTACTGGCCGTCGGCGCTCTGATAGGTCTCCGTCGGCGTGACGCTGCCGCGGTGGCCCGTGTCCGGGTTGTCCCACGTGCTGGTGGTGCCGCTGCGGTTGTTCTCCAGGGCGTGGCTGGTGGTGCGCTGCATGGCCTGCTTGTCGGCCTTGTCCAGGGAGGCGCCCACTTCGCTGCCGATGAAGGCGCCGGCGATGGCGCCGATGGCCGTGGCGGCGAGCCGGCCCTTGCCCTGGCCGAACTGGGCCCCGGCGAGGGCGCCGGCGCC
>CAJXLG010000095.1 GCA_913055885.1 uncultured Rhodospirillales bacterium | reverse complement strand
TCGGCGGAGCACCTCAAGATGACGATTATGATGACATATTCGCCTTATGATCGTCGTCCTGAGGTGCTCTTTTCTTTGAAAAGAGCCTCGAAGGACGACAATAAAACGTAGTGATTGTACACGCCAAGTGGGTGGGGAATGTCCTGCCGTTCAAGGCCCCGTTCAGAATGAGCCGTTTCCGTCAACGCGCCAGACATCCGTGAACCTCCGCGACACCTCCTCTATTTCGGGATCGACCGGCACGTCATAGTGGGCCTCGCGGACGAGGCCGCTGTCCGGGCGGTGGTGGCGTCCCGGGTCACCCAGGAGCACAAGCACCCCGCGTGCCGCCTGCCGGTGCAGCCACGCCGCCACCCGCCCCGCCATGGGCTGTTCGTAGCACACGTCGCCGGCCAGCAGCACGGAGCCCGGCGGCCGGTCCGTGTCCACCACGTCGTCGGCCACGACCGCCACCGCCGTGTCGTTGAGGGCGGCGTTGCGGCGGATGGCGGCGGCGGCGATGGGGTCCGTGTCACTGGCCAGGGCGCGCACGGCGCCGGCGCGCCGGGCGGCGATGGCGGCCAGGCCGGAGCCCGCGGCGAAATCCAGCACCTCGCGTCCCCGCACCAGGGCCGGCTGGTCCAGCACGAGTCGCGCCACCGCCTGCCCGCCCGGCCAGGCGAAGGCCCAGTAGGGCGGGGCCACGCCGGCCGCGTCCAGGGCCTTTTCCGTGGCATGCCACAGGGGCGTCAGGGCGCTCGCCAGGTAAAGGGACACCTCGGGGACCAGCCCCGGCGCGGCCGGGGCCGTCTGCCGGCGCACGAAGGCCTCCGGGGCCTCACAGGACATGGCCGCCCGCCAGCGCCACGACCACCAGCCAGCCCACCCAGCGGTTGCTCTTGAAGCGGCGCAGGCAGTTGGCGCCATCCTCCGTGTCCAGGGTGGCCACCTGCCAGGCGAAGTGCAGGCCGGCCAGCCCCAGCAGCGGATAGACGGGCCAGGACAGCCCGTTGAGGGCGCCGGCGGCAGCGATGCCGCCCAGGGCCAGGGCGTAGAACAGACTCACGGCGGGCCGCGTCCACGCCCCCAGCCGGCGCGCCGACGACTTGACTCCCACCAGGGCGTCGTCGGTCTTGTCCTGATGGGCGTAGATGGTGTCGTAGCCCAGGGTCCAGAAGAAGCCCGCCGCGTAGAGCACCACCGGCGGCCAGCCCAGGCCTTCGTGCACCGCCGCCCAGCCGAGCAGCGCGCCCCAGTTGAAGGTCAGCCCCAGCCACGCCTGCGGCCACCACGTGATGCGCTTCATGAGCGGATAGGGAAAGACCAGCAGGAGCGACGCGGCCCCCAGGGCGATGGCGAAGGGCGGCAGTTGCACGAGCACGACAAGCCCCAGGGCGAGCTGCACGCCGAGGGCCGCGACGGCCCCCTTGAGCCCCATGTGGCCGGCCGCCAGGGGCCGCGCCGCCGTGCGGCTCACCGCCGAGTCGATGTCGCGGTCCAGGATGTCGTTGACGGTGCAGCCGGCGCCGCGCATGACCACGGCGCCCACGGCGAAAAGCGCCACCAGGCCCGCCAGGCGCCACGCGCCCACCGGGCCCGGCCCGGCCAACGCCAGCGACCACCAGCACGGGAACAGCAGGAGCCACGTGCCGATGGGCCGGTCCAGGCGGGCGAGGCGCAGATAGGGCCGGGCGGCCGGCGGCGCGAAACGGTCGATCCAGCCGCCCACCGGCATGTCGCCGTGCAGGCCGGACGCGGTGGTCATGGTCCGTCCTTCCCTTCCGGTGTTGCCGCGTCCTCCATAGGGCGGGCGGGCGCGTTGTGCAACAGGACAGGCGGCGTGTTAACCCGGATTTTGCACGGACTCGATAGGCTGTGTTGGTTCTCCGCCGTACCGATTGCGTCCCAGATCGGGGTCGGGGACAGGCATCGAAGGCCCGTGGACGATGCTCCTCCCCCTCAGGGTGGGGCAGGGGTTATCATAAGGTGGGGCAGGGGTTATCATAAGGTGGGGCAGGGGTCATCATAAGAGTAAGGGCCTTCGACGTCGCAAGCGGCCGGCGCAGGCCAACGCCACCGGCGCACAGCCGTCGACTCCGTACAAAATCCGGGTTAACCGCCTTCCGGCGCAATCGGCGGGAAAGTTGCCCATGATCGTGTGGCGCGGCGCCCTCGCCCGGACGGGCGGAACGGTGTGCATCCGGATCGTCGAGGCCGTCCTGGCCCATCACGGCGTGACCCCGCGCCGGATCACCACCGACGACCTGCGGGGATGCCGGGTGCAGGTCATCCGTCACGCCGACGGCGGCCGCACCGTGCGCCTGCCGCCCGGGATGTTCGAGGACGCCGTCTACGTGGGCGGCTCGGACGGCTTTTTCCATCCGGTCTTCGCCGCGCCCCCCTTCCGCGTCTTCTACATCCGCCGCGACCTGCGCCATGCCCTGGCGTCGTACAAGCGCCTCATGCGGAACCCCGACTTCGACACCCTGTTGCGGCTGGCCCGCGACCTGGCGCGCAAGGGCCGCCACATGGAGGGCCTGCCCGACGAACGCTGCCTCAAGCTGGCCTACGAGGCCGACATCCTGAACCTGGCCTCCGGGGTGCGGCGCCTCGCCGATTTCATCGGCCATCCCGTGGACGCGGCGACGGTGGCGGCCCTGGCCGAACGTTATGACCGCACGGGGGTGCGGCAGTACCTGGCGCGGCTTGAACAACAGGCGCGCAAGGTCCTGGCGCCGTGGCGCGCCCCGGCGGCGGACACGAAGGTCGTCACCCTGGCCCTGGAAAATGGTCGTGAGGAGACCCTTTACGTACCGCGCCCGGCCGTCATCGAATCGTCGGAACGCCTTGGCCGGATGCTGGTACGCCGGCCCGACGGGGCCGAGCAGCGCCTGTGGGCCAATGCCGGGTCGCGCACCTGGCGCCTGGGGTTCGAGGGGTTCCAGAGCGGTTTCATCGGCGACGACGGCGACTGGCGCGACGCCTTCACCGGGGACGAGCAGGCGCGCCTCACGGAAGCGGTGGCCCCCTACCTGGAGGCCATCGGCATCACCCCGTGACGGCCGTGCGCACCAGGCGTTCCACGGCATCCATGTAGGCTTCCGGGGCGACGGCGAAGAGGTCGTTGTGGCCCGCCCCGGGGATGACCATGAGGCGATGGTCCGGCGCGCCGGCGGCGGCGTGCAGTTGCCGGCCCTCGCTGGCCGGGATGATGCCGTCCTCGGCGCCGTGCAGCACCAGGGTGGGCACATCGACTTGGCCGATGAGGCCGGGGTTGCCGAAGCCGTCCGTGTCCTCGGACAGGCCGTCCAGCGGACAGCGGCCGCCGACGCGGTGGACCAGGGCGAAGGTGTCGGCGAAGCCGCTCTCCACGATGAGGCCGTCGGGCCCCGGCCGGGCGTGGGCCGCCACGGCGCACGCGGCGGCGCTGCCCAGCGACCGGCCCATGACCACGCGCGCCGAAGGGGCCAGGCCGCGGGCCTTGAGCACGCCGGACAGCCCCCGCCACACGGCCAGGGCATCGGCCTGCAGGGTGCTTGCCGAGGGGCTGCCCCCGCTCAGGCCGTAGCCCCGGAAATCGGCCACGGCGAGGGCCACGTCGCGTTCCGTCCACAGGTCGGCCAGCGCCGTGTAGTCGCCGGCGATCTCGCCGTTGCCGTGGAACAGCAGCACCAGCGGGGCGTCCGCCGCCGCTGCCGGGAAGAGCCTGAGCCCCAGGGCGGTGCCGTCATCGGCGGCGATGGTGGCGTCGAAGGCGCGCGGCCCGTCGAGGGGCGCACCCCCCTGCCGGCGCGGGTGGAAGAGCGCCGGCGCCACCGTGGCCGAATCCAGGCATTCCGCCGGCGGCCGCATCAGAACCCGTCCTTGCGCCGGCGCACCTCGGCAAAGACCTTTTCCGGCGCCGCGCCCGGCAGGCCCACGGCCTCGGCCACGGCCGGCTCGTCACAGCGCAGGAAGGGGTTGGCGGCGCGTTCCTCGGCCATGGAGGCGGGCACCGTGGGGCGCCCGGCACGCCGCAGGTCGGCGATGGTCTGGGCGCGCCGTTGCAGGGCCTCGTTGTCCTGCTCGATGGTGAGGGCGAACTGGGCGTTCTTCTGGGTGTACTCGTGGGCGCAATAGACCTGCGCCTCGTCGGGAAGGCGGCGCATCTTGTCCAGCGACGCCCACATCATGGCCGGCGTGCCCTCGAAGACCCGGCCGCAGCCCAGGACGAACAGGGCGTCGCCGGAGAACAGGGCCAGGCTTTCGGGGAACCAGAAGGCGATGTGGCCGCCCGTGTGGCCCGGCACCGCCAGCACGGTAGCCGTGGCGTTGCCCAGCATGAAGGTCTCGCCGTCGCCCACGGCGTGGGTCAGGCCGGGGATGCGTTGTTGGTCCTCGCGGCTCGCCACCACGGCGGCGTCATACTGCTTCTGCAGGGGCGCGTTGCCCCCCGTGTGGTCGCCGTGGTGGTGGGTGTTGAGGATGTGGGTAAGGGACCAGCCCTGCTCCTTGAGCGCCTGCTGCACGGGCTCGGCGGCGCCGGGGTCCACCACGCCCGTCGCGCCCGTTTCCGGCTCGTGGAGCAGATAGGCGTAGTTGTCGGAAAGGACCGGGACCTGAACGATCTCCAGGCGCGCCATGCGTCCCCCTTTTTCCGTGTCGCGGGGCATCCCGCCCCTGTCACCGCGTCGGCGGATACTCTATCATTCGCGCCCGGCGGGCGCCACAGGAGGGGCCATGCGCACCGACGTCATCGACCTGCACGCCTTCTACCGCTCCGACCTGGGGCGCACGGCACGGCGCATGATCGGCGGCCGGCTGCGCCGCCTGTGGCCCGACGTGCATGACGCCCGGGTCCTGGGCGTGGGCTACGCCGCGCCCTACCTCGGCCCTTTCCAGGCCGAGGCGGAGCGGGTGCTGGCCGCCATGCCGGCGCTCCAGGGCGTCATGCGCTGGCCCGAGGACGCGCCCGGGCTGACCGTGCTCACGGGGGAGGCGGACCTGCCCTTCCCGGACCGCTCCATGGACCGGGTGCTCCTGGTGCACGGCCTGGAGGGGACGGAGCAGCCGCGCCTGCTGCTGCGCGAGGTGTGGCGCGTGCTGGCGGACGGCGGCCGGCTCCTGGCGGTGGTGCCCAACCGGCGCGGCATCTGGGCGCGGCTGGAGCGCACGCCCTTCGGCAACGGCCGCCCCTACAGTCCCGCCCAGCTCAGCCACCTCCTGCGCGATACCCTGTTCATGCCGCTGGAGACGGCGCACGCGCTTTTCGTGCCGCCGGCGCGGCGGCGCGTCATCCTGGCGGCGGCGCCCGCCTGGGAGCGCCTGGGCAGCCGCTGGTTCGAGCCGCTGGCGGGCGTGTTGCTGACGGAGGCGACGAAGCGCATGGCGGCCGCGCCGCCCCTGCGCGAGGCGCCGGCGCATCCGGTCCCGGAAGGGGTGTGGAACGGCATCCGGGGGGTCGCGCCCGGCTGTCCTTCGGGGGCCGGCACCCGGTGACCGCCCCCTACGACCGCCGCAGGAGGAAGATGGCCTGCTGGCCCATGAGGTTGGCGAGGCTGCCGCGCGGCGGCACGCGCAGCGCGCGGCCCCTGCTGTTGAGGACGAGGCCCTGCTCCACCCGGATGTCCAGCAGGTCGCACAGGTGGTGGAAGTCGCGCAGGGTGCAGTAGTGGATGTTGGCCGTCTCCCACCAGGCGTCCGTGAGGAACTCGTTGACGGGCATCTCGCCCTGAAGCGCCAGCGACAGCCGCACCTTCCAGTGGCCGAAGTTGGGAATGGAGACCACGGCCCAGCGCCCGATGCGCAGAAGCTGCTGCAGCACCTCGCGCGGGTGGTGGGTGGCGGGGAGCGTCTGGCTCAGGATGGCGTAGTCGAAGGCGCCCGTGGGATAGTCCTTGAGGTCCGTGTCGGCATCGCCCTGGATGACGGACAGGCCGTTGGAGACGCAGGTGCGCACGCCGGCCATGGACAGCTCGATGCCGCGCCCGTCCACGCCCTTCTCGCGCTGCAGATAGGCAAGGAGGTCGCCGTCGCCGCAGCCCACGTCCAGAACGCGGCTTCCCGGCGTCACCATGTCGGCGGTGAGCCGCAGGTCGTAGCGCATCACGCCGTCGTCGAGGAAGGGCGCCTGCGGGGTCACGACGCACCTCCACCCCAGCGGTGTTCGGCGGCGCCCTCCAGGAAGCCCACCAGGGTGTCGTGGAACTCGGGCTCGTCCAGCAGGAAGGCGTCGTGCCCCTTGTCCGTCTCCACCTCCACGAAGCTGACGTTGGCGGCGGCGGCGTTGAGGGCGTGCACCAGCCGCCGGCTCTCCGCCGTGGGGAAGAGCCAGTCGCTGGAGAAGGAGATGACGCAGAAGCGCACGGGCGTGTCGGCGAAGGCGCGCGCCAGGACGCCGCCGTGGTCCTGGGCCAGGTCGAAGTAGTCCATGGCCCGGGTGATGTACAGATAGGCGTTGGCGTCGAAGCGGTCCACGAAGGACGAGCCCTGGTGGCGCAGATAGCTCTCCACCTGGAAGTCGGCGTCGAAGCCGTAGGTGAACTCGGACCGGTTCTGGAGGTTGCGGCCGAACTTGCGGTGCAGGGCGGCCTCCGACAGATAGGTGATGTGCGCCGCCATGCGGGCCACGGCGAGGCCGCGGCGCGGCTTGGTGCCCTGCATGATGTAGTTGCCGCCGCACCAGTCGGGATCGGCCATGATGGCCTGGCGCCCCACCTCGTGGAAGGCGATGTTCTGGGCGGAGTGGCGCGCCGCCGCGGCGATGGGGACGCTGGCGAAGACCCGTTCGGGATAGTCCGAGGCCCACTGCAGCGCCTGCATGCCGCCCATGGAGCCGCCCACCACGGCGAACAGCTGGTCGATGCCCAGGTGGTCCAGCAGGCGCGCCTGGGCGCGCACCATGTCGCCGATGGTGATGACGGGGAAGGTGAGCGCCCACGGCCGGCCCGTTTCCGGATTCACCTCCGCCGGCCCGGAGGAGCCCATGCAGCCGCCCAGGACGTTGGGGCAGATGATGAAAAAGCGGTCGGTGTCCAGGGGCCTGCCGGGGCCGATGAGCATCTGCCACCAGCCCGCCTTGCCCGTCACCGGGCTGGGGTCGGCGGCGAACTGGTCGCCCGTCAGGGCGTGGCACAACAGGATGGCGTTGTCCCGCGCCTCGTTCAGGTTCCCGTAGGTCCGGTAGGCAACGGTGAAGGGCGACAGTTCCTCGCCGGAATCCAGCGGCAGCGGGTCGTCGTGCCCCAGGCGGACCCACTCGCTGCCGATGGTTTCCGCATCTACCGGCTGGACGGTGTTGTCCATGGGCACTCGCGGCGTCGATGACCAGACGGTCCGCGGCGCACGCGGACCCCTTTGTTGCTAGGAAGGCGGGCAGGGTGTGTCAACGTTTTCTTTGACTCTGCGCCGCACTGCTTTATCCCTGTGAAGGCAGGAGAAGACGGGTTCACCAGCACCAGCGAGCCGGCCGTGAGCGACGACCGCGAAAGCCTCGACGCCCTGCGCGCCGAGATCGACAGCATCGACGACCGCATCCACGACCTGCTCATGGAACGGGCGTCGGTGGTGGACCGGGTGCGCGCCCACAAGGGCCCCGACGCGCCGGTGGTGCGGCCCGACCGCGAGATGGCCGTGCTGCGCCGGCTGGTGCGGCGGCACGCGGGCTCCCTGCCGCGTGCCGTGCTGGTACGGCTGTGGCACGAGATCTTCGGCGCCTACGCCCGCATGCAGGACACCATGCGGCTGGCCGTGTGCATGCCCGAACCGGGGGCCGGCTACCTGGAAATGGCGCGCGAGCGCTTCGGCTTCTTCACGCCGACAACCTCGTATCGCTCGGCGGTGCAGGTGATTCGCGCGGTCAGCGAAGGGGCCGCCGGGGTGGGCATCCTTCCCATGCCGGGCGGGGCCGACACCGAGGGCTGGTGGCCCAACCTCATGAGCGAGGGGCGCGGCACGCCGCGCGTCTTCGCCCGCCTGCCCACCGTGGGGCCGTGGCCCGAGCGCGGCGCCGCGTCGGAGGCCCTCGCCGTGGCGTGCCTGGCGCCCGCGCCCACGGGGGACGACCGTTCCCTGCTGGCCATCGAGATGAGCAGCGGCATGAGCCGCGGCGCCCTGGAGCGCCGCCTGGGCCATTCCGGACTTACGGCGGAGTTCCTGGCCGGCTGGGAGATCGGCGGCACGGACGACCAGCGCATCCTGGTGGACGTGCCCGGCCACGTGGCCGCCGACGCCGAACCGCTGCGCCGGGTGGAAAAGGCGGCGGAGGGTGCCATCCGGCGCATCACCGTCATCGGCTCCTACCCGCGCCCCTTCGGCCCCGACGAACTGGACCTTCCCTAGAACCGCGAGCGAACCCCATGTCCGCGCCCGCCCCGCGTCCCGGCATCCTGACCATCACGCCCTACGTGGGCGGCGAATCGCGCCTGCCGGGCATCGAGAATCCCGTCAAGCTGTCCTCCAACGAGGGCGCCCTGGGCCCCAGCCCGCGCGCCGTGGACGCCTATCGCGCGGCGGCGGACGCCGTCCACCGCTATCCCGACGGCCACGCCGTGGCCCTGCGCGAGGCCATCGCCGAGCGTTTCCACGTGCGCGCCGAGCAGGTGGTGTGCGGCGCCGGCTCCGACGAGCTGCTGGCCCTTCTCGCCCAGGCCTACGCGGGCCCGGGCGACGAGGTGCTCCATTCCGAGCACGGCTTCCTGATGTATCCCATCGCCGCCCGCGCCGTGGACGCCACCCCCGTGGCGGCGCCGGAGGCGAACCTGACGGCGGATGTGGACGCCCTGCTGGCGCGGGTGTCGGACCGAACACGCATCGTCTACCTCGCCAACCCCAACAATCCCACGGGGACGTGGCTGTCGCGCGCCGAGCTGGGGCGGCTGCGCGCCGGCCTGCCGGACCACGTCCTGCTGGTCCTGGATGCCGCCTACGCCGAGTTCGCCGACGCACCCGACTACAGCCCGGGCATCGACCTGGTGGAGGCCACGGACAACACCGTGATGACCCGCACCTTCTCCAAGATCTTCGCCCTGTCGGGGCTGCGCCTGGGGTGGTGCCATGCGCCGCCGCATGTGGTGGACGTCCTCAACCGCATCCGCGGGCCGTTCAACGTTTCCGGTCCGGCGCAGGCGGCGGGCGAGGCGGCCGTGCGCGACGAGGCGTTCTTTGCCGAATCGCAGCAGCACAACGCGGCATGGCGCCCCTGGTTCACGGCGAAATTGCGCGGCCTGGGGCTCGACGTGCCCGACAGCGGGGGCAATTTCGTCCTGGCGCGCTTCCCGGGGACGAATGGCCGCACGGCGGAGGCGGCCGACGCCTTCCTGCGCGGGCGCGGCATCATCGCCCGCCGCATGGGCAGCTACGGCCTGCCCGACAGCCTGCGCATCACCATCGGGGCCGGGCCCGACCTGGAGGCCTGCGCCGACGCCCTCACCGCCTTCATGGAGGGAGGTCATGGCGTGTCGTGACCGCGGAGGGACAACGGAAACCCGCGTTGGTGGCGTCGTGTTTCGAGGGTGCGCCGAAGGCGCACCACCTCAACACGACGGTCGCCGCGAGCGGTTCGGGCCCTGTCGTCATCTTGAGGTGCTTTTGCTTTCAGCAAAAGCCTCGAAAGATGAACCCGCGTTCCCAACGCCGAGCGCGAAACACGAGAGGTCCCCATGACCGCCAAGCCCCGCATCGGCCGCCTCGCCCTCGTCGGCGTTGGGCTCATCGGCTC
>CAJXLG010000094.1 GCA_913055885.1 uncultured Rhodospirillales bacterium | reverse complement strand
TCCAAGAACGAGGTCATGACATGAACCAGCCCTCGCCTTCCCTCGCCCCCCGTTCCGGCAAGCGCACGCGCGGGCGCAACATGATCGCCGTCGCCTCGGGCAAGGGCGGCGTGGGGAAGACTTGGTTCGCCATCACCCTCGCCCACGCCCTGGCCCGCAACGGCTACAAGACCCTTTTGTTCGACGCCGACCTGGGACTCGCCAACGTGGACATCCAGCTCGGCCTCATGCCGCGCCACGATCTGGGCAGCGTCATCGCCGGCAAGCTCACCCTCAACCAGGCCCTCTACCACTACGACGAGGGCGGCTTCGACATCCTGGCCGGGCGCTCGGGCTCGGGCGGCCTCGCCAACATTCCGGCCAGCCGCCTGCAGATGCTGCGCGACGACCTGGAGCTTCTGGCCTCCGGTTACGACCGGGTGGTGCTCGACCTGAGCGCCGGCGTGGAAAAGACGGTGCGTCAGTTCTCCTCCAACGCCGCCCTGTGCCTTGTGGTCACCACCGACGAGCCCACGTCCCTTACCGACGCCTACGCCTTCGTCAAGGTGTCCATGATGGAGCGTCCCAACCTGGACCTGCGCGTCGTGGTGAACCAGGTGAACTCCGCCCGCGACGGCGAGCGCGTCTACAACACCCTGCGCAAGGCGTGCGAGGGCTTCCTCAAGGTGTCGCCGCCGCTGGCCGGCTCCGTGCGCCGCGACGACCGCGTGCGCGAGAGCATCCGGGCCCAGAACTCGCTGCTCACCCGCTACCCCAATTCGCCGGCCTCCGAGGACATGAGCGCCCTGGCGCGCCGGCTGGTCGCCCGCAAATGACGGGCGCGGTGCCCCCCGCCGGTCCGGGTGGCGGACTGCCGCCGGCCCTGGCGCGGGTGGTCACCGCCACGGAGGTCCCGGCCGCCCTCAAGAGCCTGCCTGCCGGCACCGCCGTCGAGGGGCGCCTGGTGGCGCCGCGGGCCCTGCCCGCCGCCGCCACCACACCCTTCCTGCAGACGGAGCACGGCACCCTGACCCTCTCCGTGCGCCTGCCCACCGGCAGCCAGGTGCGTTTCGAGCTCATCACCCACCAGCCACGCCTCCAGTTGCGGCCCGTGATGATCGACGGCCGCGCCGTCACCCCGGGCACCACGACCACCACCCCGGGCGTCACCGCCGGCGCCGCGACGAATCCCGCCGGCACCGCGACGAATCCCGCCGGCCCCGCCGTGCAGCACGGCCCCGGGCGCGCCCTCACGGCCACCCTGTTGCGGACCAACCCCTTCGCCGCAAGCGGGACGGGCCCGAGCGGCGGCCAGGGCACGACAGCCGGCCCCATGGCCAGCACCGCGACGGCGACGGCCGCCGCCGGCCAGCCGGGCAGCCCGCGCATCCCCGGCCTGGCCCTGACCACGGGGCGGCCGGGCGGCCTTGTCGGCCTGACCCTGATTTCCGGAACCGCCACCGGCCTCACGCCCCCGGGCCAGGGCGCCACCACGGCCGGCACGACCCCGGGAACGGCCGGCCCGGATCCGGCGACGGGACCCGCCACCCTGGCCGCCGGCCGCGCCACGCCCGGCACCACGGCGCCCTTCCGTCTTACCAGCGTGCAGCCGCCGGGACCCGACAGCAGCCTGACGGGCCGCCTGCCCACCCTGCGCGCGGCCCTGAACGCCACGCTCCCCCCCGGCGGCACGGCGCCCGGGCAGGCGGGCGGCCAGTCGGGGACAGGCACGGCCACGCTGCGCCTGGCGGGCACCGCCCTGGCGCCCACGCCCGGCGGCCGGCCGCAGGTGACCACGGCGGCCGGGATCTTCACCCTGGCCACCGACGCCGGCGTGCCGCGCGGCAGCACGGTGGTCCTGGAGAGCACGGGCCGGCCGGCGCCGCCGCCCACGCCCCTGGGCGACAACGCGGCGGCGCGCGCCGCGGGGCCCGCCCCCCTCGTCCACGGCCTGGCGGGCAGCACCGGCGGCGGCGATCCCTTCCCCGCCCTGCGCCAGGCCCTGGAGGCGTTGCAGGCAAGCCAGCCACAGACGGCGCAACAGGCGGCCGCGGCGCTGCCCCAGGCGGGCAGCGCCCGCATGCCGCAACAGCTCGTTTTCCTGTTCGCCGCGCTGGGTCTGGGGGACAGCGGGCGCGGCGCCCTGGGGCGCGGGGTCATGCAGGGCATCGAGCGCAGCGTTCCGGGCCTTTCCGGGCGCGTCACGGACGAGCTGGGGCGCGCCGGGCGCGGCACCGCCCGGCGCGACGCCTCGGGCACGGAATGGCGCACCCACAGTCTGCCCGTTCTCAAGGACAACGGCCTGGACAGCCTGGAGCTGAGCCTGACGTCCGGCGGCGACCGGGAGGACGACGAGGGGCGCCGGTCCGCCCGCCGCCGGGAGCCGCCGGGCACGCGCTTCCTGGTGGACCTGACCTTCGAGGCATGGGGCCGGCTGCAGTTCGACGGCCTGGTGAAGCGCGCCGACAAGACCTTCCTGGAGCTGGTGGTGCGCAGCGCCGAGCCGCTCCCCCCCGACCTGCGGAAGGAGGTAAACGGCATCTTTACCCGCACCTGCGAGGCTGAGGGCCTGGTGGGCAGCCTCACCTTCCGCGCCACGGGCGATTTCGTGGAGCCCGTGGCCACGGACGACGGCACCGGCGGCACCGGTGTGACCGCATGATCCCGCGGGTACGGCCATGAGTGACGACGGCGACGCCCCCGGCGGTCCGCCCCGACCGCATCCCATCGACGACGTGTGGGGCCGACGGGCGCGGCTCGTCCATCGCGCCAACCCGCACAGCCGGCTGGACTATCTGGTGACCCTGCGCGGCACCATCCATCCGGCCGATGCATCGTGCCTCGCCGGCGAGGCCGACCGGGCCGCCGCCCTGTTGCGCTACGTGCCCGACCGCGACGTGCTGGCGCCCGACGCCCTGGACGACTATTTCGCCGACCTGGGGGCCCGCCCCTGGGACAGCCTGGAGGCGCTGGCCACCACGTTCCTGGAGGACGTGAACAACGAGCTGGTGCCGCGCTGGGTGATGGTCACCCTGAGCACGCCGGCGGGGCCGTATGATGACGGGCACTCCGTGACCATCGAGGACCGCCAGCCGCGCTGGAACAACCAGGTCCTCCTGAACCGCCTGGAACGCATCTGAGGACCGCGCCGTGGGCCGCAGGGACAAACGCAACCGCGATCCCCGGGGCTACTACGCCACCCTGGGCGTGTCGCCCGACGCCGACACGGCCGCCATCAAGGCCGCCTACCGCCGCGAGGCCAAACGCCTGCACCCCGACCACAACCCGGCGCCCGAGGCGCGCGGCGCCTTCCTGCGGGTGAGCGAGGCCCACGAGGTCCTGACGGACCCCGAGCGGCGCGCCGCCTATGACCGGGGCGACACGGGCGGCACGGCGCGCGAGCCGGTGCAGGAGCCCACCGCCGACACCCAGGCGGCCCCGGTGGCGTGCCACCGCTGCGGCCGCGTGTCGGCCCAGCCGCGTTACGTGGCCTTCACGGGCATCGTCGGCCTGGCCCTGCGCACCCGCCGCCTGGCCGCCGAGGGGGTCTTCTGCCGGCGCTGCGCCGATCGCGCCGCCGTGCGCCTGAGCCTCGTGACGTGGGTGTTCGGCTGGTGGGCACCGGCCGGGCCGTGGCGCAGCGTGCGCGCCCTGTGGACCAACCTGCGCGGCGGCCGGCAGGATCCGGAGACCAACGCCCATCTGCTGCTGCACCAGGCGCGCGCCTTCCTCCTGCGCGGCCGCCTGGGCCTTGCCCACGCCGTGGCGCAACAGGCGGAAGCCCTGGCGCGCGAGCCGGAAACGGCCGAACGGGTGCGCCGCTTCCTGGGCTCCGTGGCCGACCACGCGGGCCGCCGGACCCTGCGCCGGCGGTGGAACCGGCCGGGCTGGGCGACGGCGGTGCAGGCCGCGCCGGCCGCCGTGCTCATCGCCGCCGTCGCCGCCGCCGGTGTCGCCTGGGGGCCGGGGATGGCCCGCTCCGTCCCGGCCGTCCCCACGGCGTGGCTGCCGGACATGCCGTGGGCGGGATCAACGGCCCCGGGAACGCCCCCGGCCACCACCCAGATCCGCCATGTGGCGGCCGACCGCCTCAGCCTGCGCGCCCGGCCCGACGCCGGAAGCCGCATCAAGACGGTCCTGCCCCGCTTCACCACCGTCATCGTCTGGGACGACGGCCCCGGCGACTGGCTGCGCGTGCGCTCCGAGACGGGCTATACCGGTTTCGTCGCCGCGCGCCACCTGGCCGCGGGCGACGGCGGCGCGGCGCGCACCGCCTGGTGCCGCGAGCGGGCGGGGTCCCCGCCGGCCAGCGGCACCATCCTGGCCCGCACCGGCAACACGGGGCCCAACACCCTGACCCTGCGCAACCGGGGGGCGCGTGATGCCGTCATCCGCCTGCGCACGCCCGGCGGAACCACGGTGCTCGCCGTCTACGTGGCGGCGGGCGCGAGCACGATGGTGCCCGACGTGCCCAACGGCACCTACCGGGTGGTGCACAGCACGGGCCGCACCTTCAGCACCGCCTGCGACCGTTTCCTGGACGACCGGCAGGCGCGCCGGCTGCCGGAGCCCGTGGCCTTCTATCCGCGCCTCACCACCAGCGGGCTGCAGCCCGCCTCGACCACCGTCACCTTCGGCCAGTAGGCCCGGGGTTATTCGCCGTCCGGCGCGCCCAGGGTCCGGCCGTGCTGTTCCGTGCCGTACAGGCACATGTGGTCGTGGAACCTCTTTTTGGTCTGCGCCAGCTCCCCGGTGAAGCGCGGGTCCTGGGGGCGGGGCTTGCTGTTGATGTAGGCCGCGACGTCCCACGCTTCCTGTGTGGTCAGGTCGGGCCTGCCGAGGGGCATGTTGGGCTTGATGAAGGCCGCCGCCGTGTTGATGCGGTGCATGCCGGCGCCGAAATTGTAGGATTCCGACCCCCACAGCGGCGGGAATACCCAGGTGCCCTCCGCCTTGCGGCCGCCGCCGTCGCTGCCGTGACAGATGGCGCATTCGCGCTCATAGACCGTCTTGCCGCGCGCCACGCTGTAGGGCTTGTCCGGCTTGTCGATCGCGGGGAAACCCCGGCCGGGCAGCGCCACGCCGACGGGCGCCCCCTTGGCCAGCCAAAAGTGGTAGCTGAGGAGCGCCACCATGGGCTTGCTGTCGGCGGGCGGCGGCGTGCCGTCCATGGAATACCGGAAACAGCCCTGGATGCGCTCGATCATGGTGTTCACGTGGTCGTTCTTGCCGCGATAGGCCGGGAACATGCCGAAGGCCGCCCACAACGGCGCCGAGGACGCCTTGCGGCCGCGATCCAGATGGCAGTTGACGCAGTTCATGCCGTTGCCAACGTAGTCCCCCGAGAGCTTCTGGGTATGCATGAACAGCTCGCGGCCGCGCCGGATCATGTCCCCCATGGGGCCGTCCGGAATGGCGGAATCCGGCGGCGGCGTGAAATCCCCGGGCGGCCGGGGCGGCGTGTAGGATTTTCCGGCGCCGTCATCGGCGGCGGCCGCCGGCAGGGCCAGGGCCGCGACGGCCGTGCCGAGGGCAATGCTACGGGCCTTGCGGATCATGGTGTTTCTCCGGCTGGATCAGGGAGCACTCTGGCGGGCGTAATAGGCGGCGACGGCCTGCACTTCCTTGGCCGTCAGCCCTTTCGCCACCGCCGCCATCAGGCCGTTGGGATCGTTCGTCCGCCGGCCCTTGCGCCACGCCTTGAGCTGGGCCACCAGATAGCTTTCGTGCTGGCCGGCAATGGCGGGAAAGTCGGCGCCCCCGCCGCGGCCGCCGGGACCGTGGCAGGCGTTGCAGGCGGGTACCGTCTTCGACCACTTGCCGATCGTGGCAAGCCGGCGCCCCGCCGCCGGCGCCTTGCCGTCGGGCTTCCGCCCCGAAGCCTTCTGGTCAGCGTAGTACGTCGCCACCGCCCTGGCCTGGCTGGCGCTCAGGGCCTTGGCGATGGGCTTCATGGTGGCGTTGGCGCGCGTGCCGTCGGCATAGGCCTGGATCTGGCGCACCATGTAGGCGGCTTCGAGGCCGGCCAGGCGCGGGAATCCCCCGGCGGCCCTGCCCGCCCCGTCCATGCCGTGACACGTCTTGCAGGCGGGCGCGCCGGCGTTCGTGCCGTTCCGGGCAATTTTCCGGCCGTCCGCCGCGGCGGCGTCGCCGACCGGCACCAGGAGCAGGGCGGCAAGGGCCGGGGCCAGGGCATTGAAGCGTTGCGGTTTCACCAGCCGTCTCCCTGTCGGTGGCGTGCACGTGGCGGTTCATTCTGGCAGCCTGCCCCCGGCGACGCCAACAACCGGTGCGGCCCTTGACCGCGCGTCGCCCCCGCCCTACCCCGGTCCCGGAGACGGAAACGCCGTCAACGCGAAAGGAGGCCCGCCATGCCCATGCTCATGATCCGCACCAACCAGGCCATTGCCGCCGACCAGCGGGAAGCGGTGCTGGCGGAGGCGTCACGCCGGATCGCCCAGGCGGTGGGCAAACCCGAGAAGTTCGTCATGGTGAGCCTGCACGACGGCATTCCCATGATGTTCGGCGGCGGCACGGAGCCCGCGGCCTACATGGAATTCAAGAACATCGGCCTCCAGGGCGACCAGACGGAGGGCCTGTCCAACCTCCTGGCCAGTTTCGCCGAGGACTGGCTCAACGTGGGCCGCGAGCGGCTGTACGTGGAATTCGCCGACATCCCGCGCGGCTGGTGGGGGTTCAACGGCGGAACGTTGTAGGCCTCCCCCTTTCGGCGTAGAGCGTCGGCCGGGGCGGCTAGGCCACCTGTCAAATGGACGCCGGCCCGGCCGGCTGGGATCATGCGGGCCGTTCCCGCGGCAAACGGCCCGGAGGTCCGCTGTCATGTCCCGGACGGTTCAGGAGGAAAGCCTCGCCGACCTGGAGTTCCGGCTCACCTGGTCGAGCACCGAGGCCCATCACGAAGAGCGCCTGCACGGCCCCAGGGCCAACCTGTGGCGCGACATCCTGCCGCCCGGCATGGCCAACGCCCTCTTCGGCCGCCGGCCCGGCGAATGGGTCAACCTGCCCTTCCCGCCCGGCACCCTGGCGCCCGCCTTCGACCCCGACGGCCAGGTGCCGGTGCGCCGCCACCCCTTCCACGGCGGGCGCGTGCCGGGCAACCCGGTGCCGCGCTTCGGCCGCTTCTACCCGGCGGGCCTGGCCGCCGAGGGGCTGAGCGCCCGGGGCTTTCCCGCCGTGCTGCCCGAAGCCATGATGCCCATGCGGGTCATCGGGGTGGAAGACGGCTGGTTCACCGCCGATCTCAACGCGCCGCTGGCCGGCGTGGACCTGCGGCTTTCCGCCGTGGCCCATGCCGTGGCGCCCCTGGGCCGCGACATGGGCGGCAAGGTGGGCGACTGGCCGCGCCGCCTGATCACCGGGCCGGGCATGCAGGCCCGCCACCGGGGCCGGCCCACGGACTTCGGCGGGCCGGAAGGCTATCGCCGCCAGGACGAAACCCCGGACACCACCTTCTACGCCAGCCCCCGCATGACGGCCCACGTGGACGCCGCGTGCCAGGGCCGGGCGGAGGCCCTTTATGGCGAGATCGTGCCCCGGGGCGGCCGGGTGCTGGACCTCATGGCCGGCCGGCACAGCCACCTCCCCGCCGGCCACGCCGGCAGCGTCACGGGCGTCGGCCTCAATCCAGACGAGATGCGGGAAAACCCCGCCATCGACGACCATGCGGTCCACGACCTGAACGCCGACACGCGCCTGCCCTTCGACACGGGAACCTTCGACACGGTGCTGTGCAGCTTTTCCGTGGAATACCTGACGGCCCCGGCGACGGTGCTGGCGGAGGCCGTGCGGGTGCTCGGGCCGGGGGCGCCGCTGGTGCTGACGGTGTCGCACCGCTGGTTCCCGCCCAAGGTGATCCGCCTGTGGCCGGAGCTGCACCCTTTCGAGCGGCTGGGCGCCATGCTGCACTGGCTGCTGGAAGCCGGCGGCCTGGAAGGGCTGGAGACGCGCACGGTGCACGGCCTGCCGCGTCCCGAGGACGACCGCTATTTCCCCGACGTTCCGGAAGCCGATCCCCTGTTCGCGGCGTGGGGGTACAAGGCGGGATGAGGGCCTACCGTTCACCCCGGTCGCGCTGGTGCGCCCGATGATTCATCCAGGCGACAATCAGGCCCAGGACCGCAAGGCCGAAACTGATCCCCAGAGCGAAATAAGCGGTGAAGCTCATGATGGATTCTCCAGATCCTTGAGGATGCCGACCGCAGCTGTTTCAAACGCTAACAGGACAGCCGCGGACAACGCCACTGTCCACCACGCTCCCGCTTGAATGCCCGTATAGCCGAAGGCCGCCATCTGGCCCAGGCCGTACGCCCGCAGCGAATTCGCCAGATGGCGGGCCTGGGCATCATTGAGCTTCATCGTCCCAACTCCTGACGCCTGGATTATTTCTCCGCCGCCCGGGCCACGAAAGCGTCCACGGACTCCGCCAGTTCCCGTAAGGCCGGGGCCACCCGCACCGGCACGGGGTCGGTGCCCAGGGCGCGCAGGGACTCCGGCAGGGCCGCCAGCTGTCGCGCGGCATGGGCGCGCACCGTTTCCATATCGGGCGCCGGGGCCGGGCGCTCGCCGCCCGCCACCACCTGTTCCAGGAGCGGCGTGCCGCCCGGGCTGCCGTCGTCCGCCGTGGTGAGGGTGTCTCCCGCCATGCGGCCGTCCGGGTCGTGGCGGCGCCAGACCTGCTTGCGCCCGGGCCACGTGGCCTTGCTTTCCGACCGCTTGCGGCGCGCCTGGCCGGCGTATTCCTGGAGCTTGTAGGCACAGTCGAGCGCCGGCGCGTCCTGTGACGTGGTGAGACTGGTGCCCACGCCGAAGCCGACGATGGGGGCCCCGGCCCGGTACGCTCGCAAGAGTTCGTCCTCGTCCAGCCCGCCCGAGGCAAAGATGCCCGCGTCCGTGAGCCCGGCCCCATCCAGGATCTCGCGCACCCGGAAGGCGTGCGCCACCAGATCGCCGGAATCGATGCGCACGCCCTTGAGGGGGATGCCCCGTTCCGCCAGTTCCGGCGCGAGGTCCGCCACCTTCCGCGCGCCGGCCTCGGTGTCGTAGGTATCCACCAGGAGCACCACGGAATCGGGCCGCGACTCAGCGAAATTCCGGAACGCCGCGGTTTCCGCGTCGTGCGCCTGGACGAAGGCGTGCGCCATGGTGCCGTAGAGGGGCACGCCGAAAAGGGCCTCGGCGGGCACCGTGGCGGTGCCGGCGAAGCCCGCCACGTAGGCGGCGCGCGCGGCATAGAGCCCGGCTTCCGAACCGTGCGCCCGGCGCAGGCCGAAGTCCACCAGGGCCCGGTCGGGTGCCGCAAGCACCATGCGCGCCGCCTTGCTCGCCACGAGCGACTGCACCTGGAGGATGTTGATGAGCCGGGTCTCCACGAGCTGCGCCTGGGGCAGCGGCGCCGTGATGCGCAGGACGGGCTCGTCGGCGAAGAACACCGTGCCCTCGGGCATGGCGTGGACGTCGCCCGTGAACCGGAAATCCTTGAGGTAGTCCAGGAAGTTCGGGCGGAAGCGGCCGGACCGTTCCAGCCACGCCAGGTCGTCCTCGCCGAAGGCCATCCCGTCGAGCAGGTAGCCCACCGCCTGCTCCAGCCCCGCCGCCATGAGGAACCCGCGCCGGGGCGGCATCTTGCGGCTGAACAGCTCGAAGACGGCCGTGTCCGTCATGCCGTGGTCCAGATAGGCCTGGACCATGTTGAGCTGGTACAGGTCCGTGAGCAGGGGCGAGACGCTGCTTCTCATGCCGGCCCGCCCTCCGGGGCCGGGGACGCCACGTCCCGCATGCGCATCAGGCGG
>CAJXLG010000093.1 GCA_913055885.1 uncultured Rhodospirillales bacterium | reverse complement strand
CCCCGATCGAGGGTCCTGCCCTGTGCCTAACGCACCGGCGCGCAGCCATCGACTCCGTGCAAAATCCGGGCTAGCATGTTTCTGGCTTTGGTGAGGGGGTCCCGGAGTCATGCGTATCCTGCTGGCTGATGACCACAGCATGGTGCGGGAGGGGTTGCGGCCGTTCCTGGAAGAGGTGGCCCGGGACGCCACTGTCGTGGAGGCTGCCGACCTGCCGCAGGCCCTTTCCGTGGCGGAGGTGGACGGCGCCCCCGACCTGGCCCTGCTCGACCTGCTCATGCCGGGCATGAACGGCACCGAGGGCGTCGATGCCTTCCACGCCCGCTTCCCGGAAACGCCGGTGGTCATCCTTTCCGGACAGTACGATCGCCGTTACGTGCTGGCGGCCATGGACAAGGGAGTGCGCGGCTACATTCCCAAGACCCTGGGCGGCGAGGTGCTGACCAACGCCCTGCGTCTCGTTCTCGCCGGGGACACCTATCTGCCCGCCAGCGCCTTCAGCACGGAAAGCGGGATCCGCGAGGCGACGGCGCCGGAACACCCGCCGGCCCCGGAGGCCGGCGAGTCGGCGGCGCGGGCCGGGCGCCAGCGCACCACGCCGCCGCTTTCGGGCCGCGAGGCGGAGATCCTCCGGAAGGTGGTGAACGGCGATACCAACAAGGTCATCGCGCGGGCCCTGAACGTCCAGGAGATCACCGTGAAGGTGCACCTGCGCAACATCTACCGCAAGATCGGTGCCGCCAACCGCGCCCAGGCCGCCACCATCGCCCTGGAGAACGGCCTGGTCTGATCCGGCCCGGGACCGCCCGTGGACGTGCGGGCGCGTTTGCCGCACACTGGTCCGCCCGGAAGGCGGTCACGGTGGACGGAACAAGAGGACCTGCCTGTGCTCAAGGCCTGCCTGCGCTATGCCCTGCGGATCGCGGAAGCCCTGGGGATCGGCCTCCTGATTCTCGCCGCCTTCCTGGCCTGGCAGGTGTCGCGCGGGCCCGTGGCCCTGGATTTCCTCGCCCCCTACGTCAACGACATGCTCAACGCCCCGGACCGGCTGCTGACGACCCGGGTTGGCGGCGTCGAGGTGGCGTGGGGCGGCTGGGACGAGCGGGTGGACGTGCGCGCCACCGATGTCAGCATCCGCAATGCCGACAGGAGCCTGATGGCCCTGGCGCCGCAGGCGGCCTTCAGCCTGAGCGGCGAGGCCCTGCTGTCGGGGCGCCTGGCGGTGCACGGCGTGGAGCTGCGCTCGCCCGAGGTGGTGGTCTATCGCGACACCGGGGGCCGCTTTCCCGCGCTCACACGGCCCGCGGACGGCGCGGCGGTGTCATCCGATGACGACGGCGATGCCGGCCCGGCGGCGCGCCTGCGGGTCGCGGCGGAGCGCCTGCTGGCCGACGACGGCACGGGCGCCGCCCGCTACCTGGAACGGGTGCGCGTCGTGGACGGCGCCTTCACCGTCCACGACCAGCACCTGGAAACCACCTGGGCCCTGCCGCGCGTCAGCCTGACGCTGGTGCGCGGGCCGGATGCCGTGCGCCTGGAAAGCACCATGCGGGCGCGCCTGCGCGGCACGCCGGCCCGTTTCGGCGCCGATCTGCGCTACACCCCCGGGGACGGCATCGTCGCCGGGGAGGTGGTTTTCAGGGGAGTGGACCCGCCGCTCCTTGCCGACCTCGTGCCCGAGGTGGTGCCCGCCGCGGCCCGGGCGGCGCCCGTGCTGCGCCGCATCGGGACGCCCGTGTCCGGCGCGGTGCAGGGCGCCGTCAGGCTGCGCGGCGGCTTCCGGGTGACCCGGGGCCGCCTGGACCTGTCGCTGGGGGCGGGGAGCCTGCGCCTGCCCGCCCCGGTGGGCCGCGCCTACACCATCACGGGCGGCCACGTGACGGGCCGTTATGAACCAGAGCGGCAGCGGCTGGTCCTGGAGCGCATCCGGCTCGACCCGGGCGGCGCGGGAGCCCCGTCGGTGACGGGCGCCGCCACCGTCAGCCGGCCGGACGCGGGCTTCGCCGTGGACGCCCGCGCCACCGTCCGGAACATGCCCGTGGACCGCCTGCCCGGCTACTGGCCGGAAAGCCTGGCCGCCAACCCGCGCGCCTGGATACGCGACAACCTGTCGGGCGGCATGCTGCCCGCCACCACCTTCGAGGTGGGGGCCCGCGTGGGGCCCGACGGCGTGTCCGTGGACCGCTTCCGGGGCGAAGGCCGGGTGGAAGGCACGCGCGTCACCTATTTCGATCCCATGCCCGCCGTGAAGGCGGGAACGGGAAAGCTCACCCTGCGCCGCGACCGGGTGACCATCGACGTTGACGGCGGGGAACTGTACGGCCAGCGCGTGACGGATGGCCGGGTGCGCTTCACGGACTTCCATGCGGCCAGGCCGTGGGCAACGATCGACCTGACGGTGCAGGGGCCGCTCAAGGGGGCCCTGCGGATCATCGACTCGCCGCCCCTGGGCTATGCCGGAAACCTGGGCCTGGACCCGGAAGCCGTGGGCGGCCGGGGCGAGACGCGGCTGCACCTGCGGCTGCCGCTGCTCGACGACCTGAAGCTGGAACAGGTGGAATTCAACGCCCAGGCCGACCTGGAGGCCGTCCGCCTGCCCGGGGCCGTCATGGGCCGCACCCTGACCGACGGCATCCTGGCCCTCAAGGTGAACCGCGAGCGCCTGGCGGTGGCGGGCCGGGCGAAGGTGGCCGGCGTTCCCGTCAAGCTCACCTGGAAGCGCGACTTCTCCGACGCGGGCATGGGGCACTACACCCTGCGCGCCACCCTGAACAACGCCCAGCGGCGCGCCCTGGGGCTGGGCGGCGTGCCCTTCCGGCCGCCGCTGGTGACGGGGCCCGTGGGCGCGCGCCTGAAGGTGGAGCGCGGCCCCGACAAGAGTGTCGTCCATGCCCGCCTGGATCTGGCGGAGGCGCGCCTCACCCTGCCGCGCTTCGGCTGGAAAAAGCCCCGGGGGGAGCCGGGCGAGGCCCGCATCGACCTGCGCCTGGTGGACGGCGCGCCGCGCAAGGTGCCGGAGTTCACCGTGGCCGCCGGCGACCTGGTGCTCCAGGGCGGCGCCGCCTTCGGGCCCGAGGGCGGGGTGAGGCGCGTGGACTTCCAGCGCTTCGCCTTCGGCCGCACGGACCTCACGGCCGTGTTCTTTTTCCCGGAGGACGGCAGCCTGGACGTGGATGTCGAGGGCCGCGAGTTCGACGCCACCAACCTCCTCGATCCCGCCTTCAGCGAAGCGGACCGGGCAAAAGCCGGCGGCGAGGGGGACGGGGCCGCTGAAGACGTGGCGCCGCCCTTCACCCTCTCCGTGAACGTGGACCGGGTGTGGGTGAGCGGGGATGGCGCCATCGGCAACGTGGCCGGCGCCGTGACCCGGCGCCAGGGCCGCTGGCAAAAGGCCGAGGCGCAGGCCGTTCTGCCCGGCGGCGCGCCCCTGGAAATCGCGTTGAAACCCCGGGAAGGCGGCCGCCATTTCCGCCTGGAAGCGGGCGATGCGGGCCGGGCGCTCGCCGTGCTGGATCTCTACGACAACATGGCCGGCGGCGACCTCACCATCGAGGGGACCATTCAGGACGACAAGCCGGGCCGGCCGATGGCGGGGACGATCCGGGTGCGCGACTTCCGCATCACGAACGCGCCGCTCCTGGCGCAACTGCTGTCCGTGGCGTCGCTCACGGGCATCCTGGACGTGCTCAAGGGCGACGGCCTGCCCTTCAAGGCCCTGGAGCTTCCCTTCCGGCGCGAGGACACGGCCTTCCGGATCGAGGAGGGCCGCGCCTGGGGCCCGTCCATCGGCCTGACGGGGAGCGGCCGGGTCAACCTCACGGACGGCACCGTGAACCTCCACGGCACCATCGTGCCCGCCTACACCATCAATTCCCTGTTGGGCCACGTGCCCCTGGTGGGCGACCTCCTCACGGGTGGCAAGGGGGGTGGGGTCTTCGCCGCCACCTACACCATCAAGGGCACGCCCGAGAAGGCCACCATCGACGTCAACCCCCTGGCCGCCCTGGCCCCCGGCGTGCTGCGCAACCTGTTCGGCGGCCCGCCGGAGGAACTGCGGAAGCAGGAGAGGGGCGAGAAAGACGCGGCCGATGGGGGGTGAGACAGGATCGGGGCGCCTGCCTGAAGACGCCCCCTTGGGCTACCGCCGGCCCCTGCTTACATGAGGGGCAGGAACGGGGGCCGTCACGCGAGAGGTGCCGCCATGACCCTGCCCGAGATCATCCGCCGCCGGCTGCCGGGCCGGACCATGCGGCCCTACGAGCGCCATGCCGTGGGCTTCCTGCTGTCGCGGCTGGCCATGGGGGCCGGTGTGGGCTTCGCCTTCGGCGGCCTGCTGCTGGCCCTGGACGCGGGGGACTTGCGCACCCTGATCTTCAATGGCGCCAACACCGCGCTGGTGCTGGTCATGCTGTTCCTGGGACTTTTCGTCACCTTCGGCAGCGCCGGCATGGGGCTCGGCGTCATGGGCCTGGGCGAGGAGAGGGATTGAGCCGGTCGGTCAGGCCGCGCCGCCGTCGTTGAGGGGGCGCATGTGGAAGGCGGCGTGCTGGAAGTCCTCGGAAAAGTCCTCGCCGAACTCCTCCATGGCGTCATCGTCCGGGTGGTAGTACCAGTTGACTTCCACCGGGTTGCCCTCGGCGGCGGCCGTTTCCAGCACCTGGAACATGTTCATGAGCGCCTTGGCGGAGCTGGAGTTGAAGTACGACATCTTCAGGTCCATCACCAGCGTCTCCGCGCGCGGCGTGTAGACGAAGCCGCGCAGGGCCTCCAGCAGCGGCCCGAAGAACGCCGCCGCGTCCTCCGGATAGGATTCCCCCTGGATGAGCAGGTGGTGCTCCGGGAAATTGAAATCCACAAGGGGCGTGCGGTCCGTCGCCTCGTGGTAGATCTGTTCCATGAAACCCCTCAAATATAGGTCTTGAGGCAGAAGAAGGCGTACTCGTCGTCGATTCCCGTGAAATCGAACTCGATGGGCTCGCTGGCCCGCCGGGCGATCTCGATGAGGCCGACGGTGGCGCCTTCGCTCTCCGCCTCCGGCGGCTCGCGGAGCTTTTCCTTGTACAGCGCCTTGAGCTCCTGCTTGTCCAGGCCGGCGATCTGGTCCAGCCGGGTGCGCAGGCTTTCCAGGCCCTCGCGCCGGATGGTGTTGCCGCACACCACGAAGAACCGGCCGTCCTCGGCGCCCACGGTGACCACGCCGGAACTCAGGCGCGTGTCGGCGTCCGTCTCGTCCAGGCGCTCCGCCGAATAGCGGATGATGTTCTGCACCTGCTCGACGAAGACGGAAAACACCCGCTTGGCCGTGTTGGCGTCCGTCTCCTGCACGGCCATCTTCTTGCGCAGGGCATCCCCCAGGGCCACCAGCGCCGCCTCGGAAACATAGCCGACGAAGGAGAAGATGATGCCCTTGTCGCTTAGATCGTGCCGGACCTGATAGTAATCGGTCGCCAGCGTGCCCACGACGCCTCCGCCCCGTAGCCGGTGAACGTGAAGCGCACGATAGCATGCCCTCGCGCCCACGCAAAGGTGCCGATGGCCCGCCGACTCTTGCCAAGCCCGGCCATCTCCGGAAGACTCCGCGCCAGGCGGACAAGAAACATCACCGGGACAGGGAGGGAAACATGGCTGCCACGCAGTACGCCCCGGCCGGCGGCGTGGACATCGCCTGCGACGTGCAGGGGCCGCGGGATGCCCCCGTCGTCACCCTGAGCCACAGCCTCGCCGCGGCGCGCGGCATGTGGGACGAACAGGTCCGGGCCCTCGGCCACGACTACCGCGTCGTCCGCTACGACCTGCGCGGCCACGGCGAGAGCGGCGTCAGCGCCCCGCCCTACGATTTCGCCATGCTGGCCGACGACGTGGTGGCCGTGCTGGACCACCTGGGGATCGAGCAGACCCACTTCGTCGGCCTGTCCATCGGCGGCATGATCGGCCAGCACCTCGCCCTGCGCCATCCCGACCGCGTGGCGCGCCTGGCCCTGTGCAGCACCACAAGCCGCATCCCGGAAGAGATGCGGCCCAACTGGGACGAGCGCGTGGCCGCCGTGCAGGAGCAGGGCATGGAGGGCCAGGTGGACGGCACCATCGAGCGCTGGTTCAACGACACCTTCGTCCAGCAGGCGCCCGACACGGTCGAGCGCATCCGCGACATGATCCGCAACACGCCGGTGAACGGCTTCATCGGCTGCGCCCGGGCGGTGCAGCACCTGGACGTGACGGACCAGCTCCACCGGATTCCGCACCAGACCCTGTGCATGCAGGGCGAGCGCGACCCGGGCACCACCGTGGAGGCGGCGCAGACCATCGCCGAGAGGATCCCCAACGCGCACCTGCGCATCCTCCCGGGGGTGAAGCACCTGGGCAACGTGGAGACGCCGGAGGCGTTCAACACCGCCCTTTCCGGCTTCCTGGCGGGTGCCTGACCCCCGCCCGCCGGCATCGGAGACGCGCATGACGGATGACGAGCCAGACACCGCCAACGGGGCGGAAGGCCCGGAAAACGCGGAGTCGGACGGGGAGCTTTCGTACAGCCTGTTCGACACCGAGGAACGGGTGCTGCGCGAATCCGAGGCCATGGTGCGCAAGCTGGAGGAGGTGGCGGCCGGGGTGCGCGGCCTGGCCGACGCCTATCGCCAGAGCTACGACGAACAGCGCCGCCTGGTGCGCCTGAGCGATCGGGTGCAGTACGACCTCCAGACGGCCAACCGTCGCCTGGCCGACCAGGCGGACGACCTGCGCACCCTCAACGACGCCCTGCGCGACGAGGTGGAGCAGCGCAAGGAAGCGGAGCGCGGCCTCGCCGCCGCCAAGGAGGAGGCCGAGGCCGCCCACGCCACCAAGAGCCGCTTCCTGGCCATCATGAGCCACGAGGTGCGCACGCCGGTGAACGCCGTCATGGGGCTGGCGCACCTGCTCATGAAGACGGACCTGGCCCCGGAACAGCGCGACTACGTGGCGCGCATCCGCCAGTCCATGGGCGCCCTCTCCGGGCTCATCAACAACGTCCTGGACTTCTCGCGCATCGAATCCGACGGCCTGGAACTGGAGGACGCCGACTTCGACCTGACGGCCCTTCTCGACCGCATCTCCGGGGTCGCCGGTGCGTCGGCGGCGGAGAAGGGCATCGCCTTCGATGTGCGGGTCGCGGACAGCGTGCCGCGCGCCCTGCGCGGTGACGCCCTCAGGCTGGGGCAGATCCTGCTCAACCTTGCGGGCAACGCCGTGAAATTCACGGAAAAGGGCGGCGTCCACATCGACGTGGCCACACAGGGCACCGGCGAAGACGGCCGGCTGTGGCTCACGGTGGCCGTGGCCGACACCGGCGTCGGCCTGAGCCCGGAACAGCGCGAGCGCCTGTTCGTGCCCTATGCCCAGGCGGACAGCACCACCGCCCGCCAGCACGGCGGCACGGGGCTGGGACTGGCCATCAGCCACGAACTGGTGACCCTCATGGGCGGGCGGATCGAGGTGGAAAGCGCGCCGGGCGAGGGCAGCACCTTCACGGTGACCGTGCCCGTGGCGCGCGCCCACGACACCCCCGCCGACACCCCGGCGCCCGCCGGGCACGGCCACGCTCCGGAAGGCGCGGCCGGCGAGGCCCCCGGCGGCGTGCGCGCCCCCGCCGGCCTGGCCGGCGTCCGCGTCCTGGTGGCCGAGGACGAGCCCATCAGCCGCGCCGTGGTGAGCGAGGTGCTCACCGACGCCGGCATGACCGTGGTGACCGCCGAGGACGGGGCCGCCGCCGTGGAGGCCGCGTGCGCCCCCGACGCCGGCTTCGCGGCGGTGCTCATGGACGTCCAGATGCCTGGCCTGGATGGCGTCGCCGCGGCGCAGCGGATCCACGAGCGCCTGGGCGGGACGGGGCCGCCCGTGCTCGCCATGACCGGCCACGCCGTGCCCGAAGAGCGCCAGCGCTGCCGCGAGGCCGGCATGGTGGGCTACGTCACCAAGCCGGTGGAGCCGGAAAGCCTGCTGGATACCCTGCTCTCCCATGTCGGGGGGTGCGCGCCGGCGGAGAGTCCGGCGCCGGCGTCCGGCGTCCTCCCCGAGACCCTGCCCGGCGTGGACCTGGAGGCGGGGCTGGCGCGCGTGGGCCGGCGCGAGGAGGTCTACGCCAACCTGCTCACCGCCTTCGGCGAACGGCAGGCCGATGCCGTGGCGGCCATCCGCGGCCTGGTGGGTGACGGCGACAGCCAGGGCGCGGCCGAGCGCGCCCACGCCCTCAAGGGCGCCGCCGGCAATCTGGGCGCCATGGACGTGCACGCCGCCGCCGAGGCGGTGGAAAAGGCCCTCAGGGCGGACGACACGGCGGCGGCCGCGGAGGCCCTTTTCACGCTGGACGAGGCCCTGGCCACGGTCCTGGACGGCATCGGCCGCATCCGGGCGGCTCCCGCCCCCGAACCGGCCCCCGCCCCCGAACCGGCGCCCGGCGAGGCGCCGCCGGAAACGGCCTTTGCCGCGCGCCTGGCCGACCTGGAACAGCGGCTGGCGCGCAACGACCTGGCCGCCCAGGACGCGGCCGCCGCCCTGCGCGCGGCGGCGCAGGGGGATGGCGAGGCGGACGCGCTCATCGAGCGCCTGGAAGCCGCCGTGCGCGACCTGGATTTCGACACGGCGCGCGACTTGGCAGGCCGGGTGCGGCAAAATATGGTGACGGACAGCGGACGGACGACGTGATCCGGCGGCCCGGCCGCCGGCGATTCAACGACAGGAGAGTGGGGCCATGGGTGATCAGAAATTCCGCCTCGTGACGCGCAGCGACTTCGACGGGCTGGTGTGCGGCGCCCTGTTCAAGGAAATGGACATGATCGACGACATCAAGTTCGTCCATCCCAAGGACATGCAGGATGGCGTCGTCGAGATCACGGGGCGTGACATCACCACCAACCTGCCCTACGTGGAAGGCGTCTACCTGGCCTTCGACCACCACCTGTCGGAGACCTATCGCCTGCAGGACAAGCCCGCCAACCACATCATCGATCCCGACGCGCCCTCGGCGTCGCGGGTGGTGTACGATTATTACGGCGGCGCTCCCACCTTCCCCAACATCAGCGACGCCATGATGGAGGCGGTGGACAAGGCCGACGCGGCGCGGTTCACCCAGGACGAGGTGCTCAATCCGCAGGGCTGGGTGCTCCTCAACTTCCTCATGGACGCCCGCACGGGGCTGGGCCGCTTCCGCAACTTCCGCATCTCCAACTACCAGCTCATGATGCATCTCATCGATTACTGCCGCTGGCACGACATCGACGAGATCCTGGAGCTTCCGGACGTCAAGGAGCGCATCGACCTCTTCCGGTCCTACGATCCCTATTTCCGGGACCAGATCGAGCGCTGCGCCACCGTCCACAACAACCTGGTGGTGCTGGACCTGCGCGACGAGGAGTGGATCTATCCCGGCAACCGCTTCGTCATCTATGCCCTGTACCCGCAGTGCAACATCTCCATGCACGTGCTGTGGGGCAAGCAGCAGCAGAACACCGTCTTCGCCGTGGGCAAGTCCATTTTCAACCGGACGTCCAACACCAACGTGGGCGCCGTGATGCTGGAATACGGCGGCGGCGGCCACGAGGCCGCTACGGTCCAGATGCCGCAACCGAACGTACGTCGAGTTCTGCCCGATCGGCAGCCGGGCGGCGATCTCGCTGGTCGCCTCAGCCGTCGGAACCCTCTGGCTGCCGCTCGAGGTGACACTCGCGTTGATCCCCCTCGGCGTGTTGGCTCTCGCTTATTCTCTTCCAGTGATTCCGACGCGTGATCGATGGCTTCGCCTCAAGGACGTCCCGGGGCTGAAGGTCATCTTGTTCGC
>CAJXLG010000092.1 GCA_913055885.1 uncultured Rhodospirillales bacterium | reverse complement strand
GGGGTCCTCGAACCGGCTAGCATATCACACCATGATCACCCGGTTGCGGCCGCCCTCCTTGGCGGCGTAAAGCGCCTCGTCGGCCTGCTTGAGCATCACGTCGAAGGCCTCGCCGGGCGCCGGCGTGCCGGCCAGGCCGATACTCACCGTCACGCTCAGGGGCTCGGCCGCGTCCGGGCACGGCGCCCCCGCCACGGCGGCGCGCAGCCGCTCCGCCAGGCGGGCGGCGTCCGCCGGGTGCGTCTCCGGCAGCAGAACGGCGAACTCCTCGCCGCCCAGGCGGCCCAGGATGTCCGAGGCCCGGACCCTGTCGCCAAGCAGCGCCGCGACGTGCTTCAGCACGGCATCGCCCACGTCGTGGCCGTGGATGTCGTTGACGTTCTTGAAGTGGTCGATGTCCAGCATGAGGACGCTGAGGGCGCGGACATGCCGATGGCAGCGCTCCCATTCCACCTCCGCCTGCGCCATGAAGTGCCGGCGGTTGGGCACGCCCGTCAGGCCGTCCGTGGTGGCCTCGCGGGTCAGGCGTTCCCGCTGCGATTCCACCGCGGCGGCCATGGTGTTGAAGGCCTGGCCCAGTTCCGCAAGCTCGTCGCGGCCCTCGGGGCGGACGCGGCGCGACAGGTCGCCCTCCGCCATGGCGCGCGCGGCGTCGCGCAGGGCCGTCAGCGGCCGCACCAGGGAGCGGCCGAGAAACAGCGCCGTCACCAGGCCCACCACCAGGAGAAGGCCGAAAACCAGGGTCATGTGCCGTTCCAGAGCGTGGGCGTCGGCCAGCACGTTTCGACGGTCGATCCCCAGGAACAGGTGCCAGCCCAGGCCGCCGATGGCCGGGGCGTTGGGGTTGCGGGCGTGGGCGTAGAGGCGCTTGCGGTGCGCCGTGTCCACCGTCACGTAGCCCCGCTTCCCCTGTGCGGCGCGGAAGTAGGGGCGCTGCGAGGCGTCGGCCAGGACATTGAACGGCCGGCTGGCGTGGATGAGCCGGCCGTCGCGGGTGGTGAGGGCGACGTCCATGGTCTGCCGGAGCTGGGTGGCGCTGGCCGCCTCCCGGGCGATCCAGCGCACGGAGAGGAACGCCCGCATGATGCCCACCATGCGGCCGGCCGCATCGTTCAGGCGCACCGCCACGGCCAGGCCGGGCCGGCCGCCGGGGGGTTCGACGATACCCTGGACGTAGCGGTTGCGGCGCTTCGCCTTGCGCCACCAGGGCTTGCTACCCACGGTGCGCGCCACGTTTCCGGCCGGCGCGTCTCCCGCGTCGGCCGCTGCCACGACGCGGCCGTGGCGGTCGCTGAGCATTACCTGGGTGAAGACCGTGTGCCCGGAAAGGCGCTGGCTCAGGTCGAAAAAGGCGTGCTCGAGCGCCCGCGATGCCTGGGCGTCCAGAGGGCTGCCGTCCGGCGCCCCGTCGTCGTGGCGGCGGGCCGGCACCGAGTCGAGCCGGGCGCCGGTAATCGCGGGAAGCGCGTTGGCCCGGGCCAGGGCCCGGCGCACCGGAGCACGGGTCGCGGCACGCGCCATCTGGGTGATACGGGCGTTTACGTTGGTCCCCACCTCGTAGAGCATGAGGTCGGCCGTATCGGCCATGCGCTCGCCGTGGGTGCGTTCCAGGGCCTTGAGGCTGGCACGCACGGCGTATACCCCCACCAGCCCGAAGGCCGCCAGGGCCGTGACGGTGATGAGGGCGAGCCGGACGCGGATGGTCAGATGTTGAAAGAGCGCTGCCATCAGGGACCGCGAATGATGGACGATTACTGGTAGACGAGGTTCTTGTCCTGGATGCGGGCCGGAAAGAGGGGAAAGTGGATGTCGTGGGCATCCTTTTCCAGGCGCACGTTGCCGAACACGCCGGAATAGACGAAGCCCGCGTGGAGCCGTCGATGCAGCGCGCGCCGGTTTACGGCATGGTTCTCCAGAAGGCCGGTGAGCATGGTGACGAGATCGTGGCCGTTGGCGGCGTACTGGTTGAACGGCTTGTCGTAGCGTTCCTCGTATCGCTGGCGGACGGCGTCGGCGAAAACGTAGTTGGGGTTATAGATGGCCGGCGCCACGACGCGGGTGCCGTCGGCGGCCGGGGCGCGGACCACGGCGGGCAGGGTGGCCGTGGTGGTGGAGATGACCAGGCCGTCGTAGCCGATGCCGTCCAGGGCCCGCAGCATCCCCAGGATATGACTCTGGAAGCCGGCCACGACGACGGCCCCGGCGTCGGGCCCGTCGCCGGTGGCCACGGCCTGCCGGGCCAGGGGTTTGAAGCGGGTGGTGTCGATGGGGAAGGGGATGCCCTTGATGTCGGTGTTCGTGTCCGCCATGCGCTTGCGGGTCTTGCGGAACACGGACGTGCCGTAGGCGTCGTCCAGATAGGCGACGCCCACCGTCCCGGTGCCGGCCGGCAGGACGCGGGCCATCACGGGAAGCTCCTGTTCCGCCGTGGGCCAGTAGCGGTAGACATGATCCGTATCGTCGGTGAGGGCCGGGGCCGTGGCCACCAGGCCCATCAGGAGCCGGTCGCGTTTTTCCGCCCGGGGCTTGAGCGCCATGGCGACGCTGCTGGTGGCGGCCACAGTGAGCAGGGGGTCGCGCCGGGTCACCGCCTCGTAGGCGTCGCGCGCCGCGCTTGCGCCGCCGGCCCCGTCGCGGATGACCAGTTTCAGCGGCCGGCCGTTGAGGCCGCCTTCGGCATTGACCCGGTCCACGGCCAGGCGCAGGCCGTCGCGCACCTCCGCGCCCACGGAGGCGGCCGGCCCGGACAGGGGCAGGACGGCGCCGATGACGACGGGCGCGGGCCCGCCGCAGGCGCCGAGCATCAGGCAGGCCAGGGCGGCGGCGAGCAGGCCGCGGCAGCCCGGCGCGCGGCGACGGAAAAGATGCATCATGCGTCGCACAATACGGCGTCTTCCGCCCGTCTGTCCATTGGCCGGACTGGTGGCTTCCACCCCGGCGCCATCCGCAGCCAAGTTTACCCTTCGCCCCGTGCGCGCGGGTAGGTTATGGTGGTCCGCCAGGAAGGCCGGGCCGGTCCGGGAGGGCCCGGCCGCAGCAACGCGCGTTGAACGAGCGCCCATGGCCGAGGAAAGCGACGACAGACCCATCCAGATCGTCATCGCCGAGAAGAGCCCGTTGCTCTTGAGCGGGCTGGTGCGGCTGTTCGAAAGCGACGACCGTTTCTCCCTGGTGGCGGTGGCCGCCGACGGCGAGCGGTTCCTCACCGCCGTGGACCGCTTCGCCTTCGATGTGGGCATCATCGGCTGGGAGATGCCCTACCTGGACGGGCGGGGGGTGCTCCAGGCCCTCCAGGACCGCGCGGACGCCCCGCGCATCATCGTCTACACGGGCAACGCCGACCCGGACGTGCCGCTGCACGCCATGTCGCTGGGGGCGGCGGGCTTCTGTTCCAAGCGCGAGGCCCCGGAGCGCCTGGTGGAGACGGTGCTGGCGGCGGCCGACGGCCGCATGGCCTTCCCCTTCGTGGACGTCAACCGGCTGGCGGACGATCCCCTGGCGGGGCTCACGCGGCGCGAGCGCGAGATGCTGGCGTCCCTGGCGGGGGGCATGACCAACGCCCAGATCGCCGCCAACATGGACATCTCCCTGAACACGGTGAAATTCCACCTGAAGAACCTGTACGACAAGCTCCACGTGACCAACCGGGCGCAGGCGGTGGCGCGCTATCTGAAGAGCGCCGGCAGCGAGGAGGGCGCCGAATCCGGCGCTTGAGGCCCACCCGCCCGGGCGGTTCCCGCCCCCACCCGAAAGAGAGGGCCCCACCAACCCCCGGGGGTGTTCTGACGCGCCGGGCCGACGCCCATAGTCGCGGTCAAAGACGCCCGGGCCGCCTCCGCCGGCCGCGGCCGGCGCGGCGCGGGCGTGACGGAGTCCCACTCGAGTCGAGGGATGCGATCGACATGACCACGAAAAAGGCCGACACCCCGCTCTTCGCGTACGGCCTGCGCACCGTCACCGAGGCGGCGGCGCTGGCCGCCTACGAGTGGATCGGGCGCGGCGACAAGGAATCCGGTGACGGCGCCGCCGTCGAGGCCATGCGCGACGCCCTCAACCGCCTGCCCGTGAAGGGCACGGTGGTCATCGGCGAGGGCGAGAAGGACGAGGCCCCGGCGCTCTACAACGGCGAGGAAGTGGGCGCCGCCGGCGGCTCGGCGCCGGCGTTCGACATCGCCGTGGACCCGGTGGAGGGCACCAGCTTCCTGGCCAAGGGGCTGACCAACGCCATGGGCGTCATCGCCATGGCCCCCGAGGGCACCATGATGAAGCCGGGCCCCGCCTTCTACATGGAGAAGTTCGCCGGCCCGCCGGCGGTGCGCGGCAAGATCGACCCCCAGATGTCGGTGAAGGACAAGCTCAACCGCCTGGCCGAGTGCCTGAACAAGCCGGTGAGCGAGATCACCGTCTTCGTCCTGGAGAAGCCGCGCCACAAGGCGCTGGTGGAGGAGATCCAGAACGCCGGGGCGCGCGTCTCCCTGTACCCCGGCGGCGACGTGGCGGGCGCCATCATGGGCGCCATTCCGGGCCACTCCGTGGACTGCCTCATGGGCACGGGCGGCACGCCCGAGGGCATCATCTCCGCCGCCGCCATCCGCTCCGTCGGGGGCGAGTTCATGGGCCGCCTGGACCCGCAGCTCTCCGAGGAGCGTGAGCGCGTGGAAGCGGCCGGCCTGTCCACGGAGACGTGGTACCGCATCGAGGACGTGGTGAGTTCCAGCAACGTCTTCTTCTGCGCCACGGGCATCACGCCGGGCCTGTTGTTCGAGGGCGTGGAGCGTTCCAAGGAGTACGACCGGACGCAGACCATGATCGTCGCCGGCTCCAGCGGCGAGCGGCAGGTGCTCACCACCTATCACCCGCGCTAGGCAACCCGGCGGGAGGCGCAGGGCATGTCGGAGAATCGACAGGCCGGCCGGCCGGTGATCCTGGGTGTCGTGGGCGACTCCGCGGCCGGCAAGACCACCATCGTCAACGGCATCGCCCGCATCCTGGGCGAGGACCGGGTGGTCGCCCTGTGCACCGACGACTATCACTGCTATGACCGGGCCACCCGGGAGGCCAACGGCATCTCGGCCCTGGACCCGGCGTGCAACCACATCGATATCGTCGAGCAGCACCTGCGCCTTCTGCGCAACGGGCAGCCCATCCTCAAGCCCGTGTACGACCACGCCACGGGGGCCCTGAAGGCGCCCGAATACGTGGCCCCCAGGGAGTACGTGCTCGTCGAGGGGCTGCTCGGATACCACACCCGCGCCATGCGGGAGTGCTACGACGTCAAGGTGTACCTGGAGCCGGACGAGGGCCTGCGCCGGCGCTGGAAGGTGCAGCGCGACTGCAACCGGCGCGGCTACAGGCCGGACCAGGTGGAGGCCCAGATCGCCGCCCGCGAGGGCGATTCGGCCACCTTCATCCGGCCCCAGCGCACCTTCGCCGACATTGTGGTGAGCTTCTCCCCGCCGCTGGAGAACACCGAGGAATCGGGGGCGCACCTGAACGCCCGGCACACGCTGCGGCCCACGCTGCCGCACCCGGACCTCACCCCCATCCTCGATGCCGGCGGGCGCAGCGGGCTGCGGCTCGAACTGGCCCGCGACACGGACGGCAAGCCCGTGGACGTGCTGGAGATCCTGGGGAGCATCGAGGACCACCGGGCCAAGGCCATGGAGGAACTCCTCTGGGGCCTGATACCCGAGGTCCACCACTTGCGCGAGACCGTCGGGGAGTACATAAACGAAAGCAACCAGAGGGCCACCAGCCATCCGCTGGCACTGACCCAGCTTCTCTTGACCTACCATCTGGTCAAGGCGGCCCTCGGCCACTATGCGGTGTGACCGGACGGCGCGGCCGAACGGCACCACGCCACGGAGGGAGGAAAACGATATGAGTGCGCAGCACAAGGACATGGCCAACGCCATCCGCTTCCTGTCCATGGATGCGGTCCAGAAAGCCAATTCCGGCCACCCGGGCATGCCCATGGGCATGGCGGACGCCGCCACGGTGCTCTTCGGGCGGCACATGAAGTACGACGCCGGCCATCCCGAGTGGCCGGACCGTGACCGCTTCGTCCTGTCCGCCGGCCACGGGTCCATGCTCCTGTACTCGCTCCTCTACCTTGTCGGGGTGGAGGACGTGCAGCTGGAGGACCTGAAGAACTTCCGCCAGCTCGACTCGAAGACCCCGGGCCACCCCGAGTTCGGCCACACCCGGGGCGTGGAGACCACCACCGGCCCCCTCGGCCAGGGCTTCTCCAACGCCGTGGGCATGGCGCTGGCCGAGCGCATGATGAACGCCCGCTTCGGCGATGACGTGGTGGACCACTACACCTACACCATCGCCGGCGACGGCTGCCTCATGGAGGGCGTCAGCCAGGAGGCCATGAACCTGGCCGGCCACCTGCAGCTGGGCAAGCTCATCTGCCTGTGGGACAACAACGGCATCACCATCGACGGTGACCTGCGCCTCGCCAGCAGCCAGGACGAGCCCGCCCGCTTCCGGGCCGCCGGCTGGGATGTCCAGGAGGTGGACGGCCACGATCCCGAGGCCATTTCCCAGGCCATCGAGAAGGCCAAGGCGAGCAAGCAGCCGTCCCTCATCAACTGCCGCACCACCATCGGCTACGGCGCGCCCAGCATGGCCGGCAGCGAGGCCACCCACGGGGCGCCCCTGGGGGACGAGGAGATCCAGGGCGCCCGCGAGGGCCTGGGCTGGCACCACGGCCCCTTCGAGGTGCCTGAGGACGTGCTCTCCGCCTGGCGCGCCGTGGGCCATCGCGGGGCCGCCGCCCGCGAGGCCTGGGAGGGCCGTGTCAAGCAGCTGAGCGCCGACAAGCAGAACGAGTTCTGGCGCCTCATGGAGGGCCGCCTGCCCGACGGCTGGCGCGATGCCATCAACGACTACAAGAAGAAGGCGGCCACGGATCACCCCAAGGACGCCACGCGCAAGTCCTCCCAGGGCGTCATCCAGGCCGTCATGGAGAGCGTGCCCGAGCTTCTGGGCGGCTCGGCCGACCTGTCGGGCTCCAACAACACCAAGGGCAAGGGGATGGAGGTGGTCTCCGCCGATAACTACGGCGGCCGCTACGTCCACTACGGCGTGCGCGAGCACGCCATGGCCTCCGTCATGAACGGCATCGCCCTGCACGGCGGGTTCATCCCCTACGGCGGCACCTTCCTGGTGTTCGCCGACTACGCCCGGCCGGGCATGCGCATGTCGTCCATCCTGCACCAGCGCGTCATCTACGTGATGACCCACGATTCCATCGGCCTGGGCGAGGACGGCCCGACGCACCAGCCCGTGGAGCACCTGGCCAGCCTGCGCGCCATGCCGGGCATCCGCGTGCTGCGTCCGGCGGACGCCGTGGAGACGGCCGAGGCCTGGGCGCTGGCCCTGGAGCACAAGGACGGCCCCACGGTGCTGGCCCTGACGCGCCAGGGCGTGCCCACCGTGCGCACCGAGCACACGGAGGAGAACCTGTGCGCCCGCGGCGCCTACGTCCTCAAGGAGGCCGACGGCGACCGCAAGGTGACCATCCTGGCCACGGGGTCCGAGGTGCACCTGGCCCTGGAGGCGCGCGAGACCCTGCAGGGCGAGGGCCACCCCACGGCCGTGGTGTCCATGCCGAGCTGGGAGCTGTTCGACCAGCAGCCCAAGGACTACCGCGACAAGGTGCTGGGCCACGGCTCGGTGCGCGTCGCCGTGGAGGCCGCGGGTACCTTCGGCTGGGAGCGCTACGTGGGCCCCGACGGCCCCGTGGTGGGCCTCGACACCTTCGGCGCCTCGGGCCCGGCCGGCGAGCTGTACAAGCACTTCAACATCACCGCCGACGCGGTGGTGAAGGCCGCCCGCGAGCGCCTCTAGCGCCATGCTTCCGGCCCCGCTGGTTCAGCGGGGCCGGCCCCCTGTGCTAGGACGGGGCCCACAACGAAACGACGGGTGATGCAGGGCGGCAAACGCCCATTGCCCGGAAACAGGAAAAGGAGGAAACACCATGCCGCTGATGTCTTTGCGCCAGCTCATGGATCACGCCCAGGAATACGATTACGGTGTTCCGGCGTTCAACGTGAACAACATGGAAACCCTCATGGCCATCATGAACGCGGCGGCCCAGACGGATTCGCCCGTCATCGTCCAGGCCAGCCGCGGGGCCCGCAACTACGCCAACGACATCATGCTGCGCCGCATGATCGAGGCGGCCATGGAGATCTATCCCGAGATCCCGGTGGCGGTGCACCAGGACCACGGCAACAACCTGTCGGTCTGCGCCTCCGCCCTCTACAACGGCTTCACCTCGGTGATGATGGACGGCTCCCTGGAAGAGGACGGCAAGACGCCGGCCTCCTTCGACTACAACGTCAACATCACCGGCAAGGTGGCGGAAGTGGCCCACAGCGTGGGCGCCTCCTGCGAGGGTGAGCTGGGCTGCCTGGGCTCCCTGGAGACGGGCAGTGGCGCCAAGGAGGACGGCCACGGCTTCGAGGGCACCCTGGACCGCGACAGCCTGCTGACGGACCCGGGCGAAGCCGCCGAGTTCGTCAAGCAGACCCACGTGGACGCCCTGGCCGTCGCCATCGGCACCAGCCACGGCGCCTACAAGTTCACGCGCCGGCCCACGGGCGACATCCTGGCCATGGAGCGCATCAAGGAGATCAACGCCCGCATCCCGAACACGCCGCTGGTGATGCACGGCTCCTCCGCCGTGCCCCAGGAGTACCTGGAGATCATCAACGAGTACGGCGGCGAGATGCCGGAGACCTACGGCGTCCCGGTCGAGGAGTGCAAGACCGGCATCAAGAACGGCGTGCGCAAGATCAACATCGATACCGACTGCCGGCTGGCCGTCACCGGCCAGGTGCGCAAGGTGCTGGCCGAGAAAAAGGCCGAGTTCGACCCGCGCAAGTTCCTCAAGCCGGCCATGGAGGAGATGCAGAAGCTGTGCGCCCAGCGCTACGAGGAGTTCGGCACGGCGGGCAAGGCCTCCAAGATCAAGCCCATCAAGCTGGAGGAAATGGCCAAGCGCTACGCCTCCGGCGAGCTGGACCCCAAGGTCAAGTAGGCCGGAAGCCGCTGGACAGGCTTGCGGGCGGGCGGCGGCCCACGGGCCGCCGCCCGTCCCGTTCGTTCAAGCATGCCCCGTCATTACCATCAGGGAGGAGCGACCCTCATGGCTGGTTCCGTCAAGATCGCCCCCTCCATCCTGTCGGCCGATTTCGCCAAGCTGGGCGAGGAAGTGCGCGCCGTGGACCAGGGTGGGGCGGAATACATCCACGTGGACGTCATGGACGGCCACTTCGTCCCCAACATCACCATCGGGCCGGGTGTCGTGGGCAGTCTGCGCAAGCACACGGAGAAGGTCCTCGACGTCCACCTGATGATCGAGCCCTGTGACCCCTTCGTGGGCCAGTTCGCCGAGGCCGGCAGCGACATCATCACCATCCATGCCGAGGCCACCAAGCACCTGGACCGCTCCCTCCAGGCCATCCGGGACCTGGGCAAGAAGGCGGGCGTCTCCCTCAACCCGCACACCCCGGAAACGGTCCTGGAATACGTCATGGACAAGCTGGACCTCATCCTGGTGATGTCCGTGAACCCGGGCTTCGGCGGCCAGAGCTTCCTCGAGTCGCAGGTGGAGAAGATCCGCCGCATCAAGAAAATGATCGGCGACCGCAACATCGACCTGGAGGTGGACGGCGGCATCAAGGCCGAGAACGCCGGCCTGTGCACGGAGGCGGGCGCCAACGTCCTCGTCGCCGGAAGCTCCGTGTTCAAGGGCGCCGATTACAAGCAGGCCATCGACGCCCTGCGGAAATAGGGCCGGTGTGACA
>CAJXLG010000091.1 GCA_913055885.1 uncultured Rhodospirillales bacterium | reverse complement strand
GTCGAGCGCGACGGCGAGCCCCTCGTGGTGCTCACCATGAAGCTCGCCTTCATGACGGCCGGGGGCCGGCCGGCCCGGCTGCCCGACGCCGTGCGCCGGGTTTTCGAGGGCTACGTGACGGCGCCGGCGTAACCCGTTATCAATCGGTTCCGGCTATCCTGTCGCCGCTACCCGCTGTCGCAACGGATCACGAGACCATGGCAACCAACACCGCCGTCCAAACCGCCGCCACGGCCGGCAAGGCCGCGCCGTCCGCCGACCTGTCCCTGCTCGGCCTGCTGGCCGACGCCGACATCGTGGTGCAGGGCGTGGTGGCCCTGCTGGTGCTGGGGTCCGTCTGGTCGTGGGCCATCATCTTCGAGAAGGCCCTGCGCATCCGGCGGTTGAAGCAGCGCAGCGACACCTTCGAGGACAGCTTCTGGTCGGGCGGCTCCCTGGAGACCCTGTACGACCGCCTGCAGGGGCAGGTGACGGACCCCATGGCCGCCGTCTTCGTCGCCGCCATGGGCGAGTGGCGGCGCGCCGCCAGCCGCGGCCAGACGGGCAACGGCCTGCGCGCCTCCCTGGTGGAGCGCATCGAGAAGGTCATGAACATTACCGTCGAGCGCGAGATGGACCACCTGGGAACGCACCTGACGTTCCTGGCCTCGCTGGGCTCGACGGCGCCCTTCATCGGGCTGTTCGGCACCGTGTGGGGCATCATGAACAGCTTCCAGTCCATCGCCCACGCCAAGAGCACCAACCTGGCCGTGGTGGCGCCGGGCATCGCCGAGGCCCTGTTCGCCACGGCCCTGGGGCTGGTGGCCGCCATCCCGGCGGTGGTGGCCTACAACAAGCTGTCCAACGAGCTGGACCGCTACGCCCACCGGCTGGAGACCTTCGCCGCCGAGTTCGGCGCCATCCTGTCGCGGCAACTGGACGAGAGGGGCTGATCCATGGCCGGGCCCACCCTGGGCGGCGGTGTCGGCCGCAAGCCGCGCTATCGCGCCTACCGCCCTATGAGCGAGATCAACGTCACCCCCATGGTGGACGTCATGCTGGTGCTGCTGGTGATCTTCATGGTCACGGCCCCCATGCTCACCGCCGGGGTCAAGGTGGACCTGCCGCAGACGGAGGCCTCCACCCTGAACGAAAAGAGCGACGAGCCCCTCACCGTGAGCGTCAAGCGCGACGGCACCGTCTACCTCCAGGAGACGAAGCTCACGCGCGACGAGCTGGTGGCGCGGCTCAAGGCGGTGCTGCGCGAGAAGCAGGACCAGCGCATCTTCGTGCGCGGCGACAGGAACGCCGTCTACGGCGAGGTGCTCTCCGTGATGGGCACGCTGCGCGCCGCCGGCTTCAACCGGGTGGCCCTGCTGGCGGAGCTGCCGCGGGGAGACGCGGAGTAGATGGCGGCCGGGGTTTGATCCATGTGGCGCGGGCTGCTCTTTTCCGTGGCCCTGCACGGGCTCCTGGGGCTGGTCCTCGTGACCGGCCTGCCGGGGCTGTTCGCCGACACGGTGGAACAGACGGACACCCCGGTGGTGTTGGACATGGTGGAGGTGGCCGAGGAGACCAACGCCCCCAGGGCCATGCCCACCCCAAAACCCGAAAAGAAAAAACCGGAAAAGCCGCAAAAGCCGGACAAGAAGGACAAGAAAGAAGAAAAGCCGGACAAGAAGGAGAAAAAGGAGCCGGCCCCCGAAGACAGGCCGGACAAGAAGCCCGAGAAGCCGGACAAGCCGGCGCCGGAGCCGGCCCCCAAGCTCATGGACAAGCCCGAACCGGCGCCGCAGCCCAAGCCCACGCCGGCGCCGGAGAAGGCGCCGGAACCGAAGCCGGAGAAGGCGCCCGAGCCCACGCCGAAGCCCGAGCCCGCCCCCGAGGAAGACACCCCGCCGGAGCCGCCCGAATCGCCGGCGCCGCCGGAAACCGAGGGGAAGATGGCGGACGTGCGCCCGCGCGCCAAGCCCGAGCCGCCCGACGCCTTCACCCAGATCGAGGAGGTGGTGGGCGACCTGGCACGTCAGGCCGACGAAAAGGCCGAGGAGGAAAAGGACGCGGGCGGCGGAAAGACCGGCGAGGACCAGAGCCTGTCGGAGATGCTGGGCGGCATCGGCGGCAGTGAAACGCCCCACAAGGCGACGCAAAAGCTTACCATCTCCGAGATCGACGCCATCCGGCACAAGGTCCAGAAGAACTGGAACCTGCCGGCGGGGGCCAAGAACGCCCGCGAGATGGTGGTGCGCATCCGGCTGCGGGTGGCGCCCGACGGCCGGGTTCTGGAGGCCACCATCGTCGATCGCGGCCGCATGCGCGACAACCCCTTCTTCCGCTCCATGGCGGAAAGCGCCCGGCGGGCCGTCTTCGCCGCCAGTCCCCTCCCCATCCCGGAGGACAAGTACGGCCTGTTCGAGCAGGGCGTGGTCTTCAAGTTCAGCCCCGAGGACATGTTCTGAGTCCGGACCCCCTCCCCTCGCGGCGGTTTTGAGCGGCTTATTGCGTTTCGCCCCGGTTGTGGCGACAATGCTGTCATTGGGGGTGGGCGGAAGACACGGCCATGGGGGTGCGCCATGCCGGAACTGTCCGAGGGACGCATCCGCCACCTGGAAATGATCCAGGGCGCGGTGAATCGCCTCGCCGGGAACAGCGCCATGGTGAAGCGCTACGCCATCGCCGTCACGGCGGGAGCGGTGGCCCTGGGTGAGGCCCGGGTGCTGGAGGCGCCGGTGTTCGTCGGCGCCCTGGCCGTGGTGGTGGCGTTCTTTGCCTGGCTGGACGCCATGTACCTGAAGACGGAGGGCGCTTACCGGCGGCTTTTCAATGCCGTGCGCCAGTCGGATCAGGAAACCGGATTCTCCCTGTCGCCGCACGGCTATCAGCGTTCCGTATGGCGGAGCATTGTTTCCTGGTCGGTGGCCGGATTCTACGGGCCGCTCGTCGCCCTCATTCTCCTCATGCTCCTTTTCATCGGCAACGGGGCGTAAGGGCGTTGACCGGCGCGGCGCGGCGGGTGTAGCAGGGTCGGGAACCCGCCATCGGAATCCGGAAAGCCACAGCCATGCGCCGGCTCATCGCCCTTCTCGCCGTCCTCGCCCTGCTGCCCGCCGTGATCGGCCCGGCGCGGGCGGAGGTCACCATCGACATCACCCGCGGCCGGATCGAGCCCATGCCCATCGCCATCGTCCCCTTCGGGGGCGATTCGGCGAAGGCGAAGAAGCTGGGCAAAAAGGTGGCCGGTGTTGTGGGGGCCGACCTGGAAGGCTCGGGGCTTTTCGAGCTTATCGACAAGGACGCCTTCATCCAGGAGGACCTGTCGCTCGGTGTGCGGCCGCGTTTCGCCGACTGGCGCGCCGTGAACGCGGAAGCCCTTGTCCAGGGCCGGGCCAAGCTGGTCTCCGGCGGCCGGCTGCGCGTGGAGTTCCGCCTGTGGGACGTCTTCGCCGCGCGCCAGATGAAGGGGCTGGCCTATTTCACCGCCCCCGACAACTGGCGCCGCGTGGCGCACATCGTGGCCGACGCCATCTATAAGCGCATCACCGGCGAGAAGGGCTATTTCGACAGCCGCATCGTCTACATCGCGGAATCCGGATCGCCCAAGGACCGCACCAAGCAGCTCGCCATCATGGACCAGGACGGCGCCAACCGGCGCTACCTCACGGACGGCGGGCACCTGGTGCTGACGCCGCGCTTCGCGCCGGAGAGCCAGCGCATCGTCTACCTCTCCTACGCCGGCCGGGAACCCCGGGTCTATCTGTTCAACCTCCAGACGGGCGAGCAGGAGCGGCTGGGCACCTTCCCCGGCATGACCTACGCGCCGCGCTTCCACCCCGACGGCGAGCACGTCATCATGAGTCTGGCGCGCGAGGGCAACTCCGAGATCTACACCATGGACCTGGAGGACCGAACGCCCACCCGGCTGACGGAGAATCCGGCCATCGACACCTCGCCCGCCTACGGGCCCGACGGCGAGCGCATCGTCTTCAACTCCGACCGGGGCGGCAGCCAGCAGCTCTACGTGATGCGGGCCGACGGGTCCAACGTCCACCGCATCAGCTTCGGCGACGGCCGCTACGCCTCGCCCGTGTGGTCGCCCCGGGGCGATTTCATCGCCTTCACCAAGATCAAGGGCGACACTTTCTACATCGGCGTCATGCGCCCGGACGGCTCGGGTGAGCGCCTGCTGGCCAAGGGCTGGTCCGTGGGCTCGCCCACCTGGGCCCCCAACGGGCGCCGGCTCATGTTCTACCGCGAAACGAAGGGCGGCGAGGGCGAGGCCAACCCGTCCGGCCTCTACAGCATCGACCTCACGGGGCACAACGAACGCCGGCTGGAAACCCCGCGCGACGCGTCCGACCCCGCGTGGTCGCCCCTTCTTCACTGATTTGCGCCACTTTTTACCCGGCTGTGGTCTTGATTGCCGGGTCCGGCGCGGCTACACTGCCCCGCAGTCCTGCACCCCACGGGCCTCCGGGCGCGGCGGTCTGGGCTTGCAGGCCAGGACGACCACCCGCAACCTGAACCCGACGTGCACGATCCGAGGGCAAGGGGGAGTCGAATGAAGAGCAAGGTACTCACTGTCTTCGCCGCCGCGGCCCTGCTCGCGGCCTGCGAGACGGCACCCACGGAACAGGCCCAGACCACCGGGGAGGGGCAGGCCGAGGAAACCGTTGTCACCGAGGAGGTGACGGAACAGACCCCGGCCCCCGGCAGCCAGGAGCAGCTCCAGCAGGAAGTGGGCAGCAAGGTCTATTTCGCCTTCGACAAGTCCACCCTGTCGGAGGAGGCCCGCGAGACCCTCAAGGCCCAGGCGGGCTGGCTCAAGGAATACGAGGGCGTGACCGTCACCATCGAGGGGCACGCCGACGAGCGCGGCACGCGTGAATACAACCTCGCCCTCGGCGAGCGTCGCGCCAACGCCGTGAAGGACTACCTCACCGCGCTGGGTGTGGACCCGAATCGCCTGCGCACCATTTCCTACGGCGAGGAGCGCCCGGCCGTGGTGGGCCACGACAAAGAGGCGTGGGCCAAGAACCGGCGCGCCGTCACCGTCGTGGACTAGGCCGCCGCGCCCGTCCCGGCACCGTCGGGACGGGCCGGTCGCCCCCGGCCGCGCGGGCCCCCTCCCCGGAACGAGGCTGGCATGAGCGCATCCGCAACCGTTCGCCGCGGCGCCCTGGCGCTGCTGGTTCTTGTCGCCCTGGTCCCCGCGGCCCGGGCGCAGGATGCGGGCGGCACGGACCTGAAGCCCGTCGTCAACCGACTCGACCAGTTGGAGCGGGAGCTGCGCACCCTGCAGCGCCAAGTCTATCGCGGCGAAGGGCCGGAGCAGGCCGGCGGCGACGGCGGCGGCATGCAGGCCCCCGTGGCGGCCCGCCTGGACACCCGGCTGGGCGCCCTTCAGCAGACGGTGCAGGAACTCACCGGCCGCGTGGAGACCCTGGCCCACAACCTGAAAAAGGCCCGCCGGCGCCTGGACAAGCTCGTCAAGGACGTGGACATGCGGCTGCGCGCCCTGGAACAGGGCCGGCCGATGGCCGGCGCGCCCGGCGGCGGCCCGGAGACCCCCGGCGGCTCCGGCGCGCCGGGCGCCGACGGCGGCGACACCCTGGGCATGCTGGGCCAGGACGCCTACAAGGAGGCCCTGAAGCAGGAACCCGGCGATGACAGGGGCGGCCGGCCGGACGGGACGCAAACGGACGAGACGGCGACGACCGGGCAGACGGACACCGGCGCCGGCGCGAAAGACGAGCCCGACACGGCCGATGGCGGCGACGGCACGACCGACGCCGGCGGCGATACCCCCGCCGCCCTCTACGACCGGGCCTTCTCGCTCCTGCGCAAGCGGGAATTCGACAAGGCGGCCGAGCGCTTCAAGGCCTTTCTGGAGCAATATCCCGACCACGAGCTGGCCGGCAACGCCAAGTACTGGCTCGGCGAGGCGGCCTACGCGCGGGGCAACTATGAAAAGGCGGCCCAGCACTTCCTCAAGGGCTACAAGAGCTATCCGGACAGCGGGAAGGGGCCCGACAACCTGCTCAAGCTCGGCAAGACCCTGGGCAAGCTGGACCGCAAGAAGGAGGCGTGCACGGTCTTCGACCGCCTGAGCGACGAGTTCCCCGACGCCCCCGACTATATCAAGAGCCGCGTGAAGACCGCCGCCGACAACCTCGGCTGCGATTGACGGAGGCCGGCCCGTGACGGGCACGCCCCTGCCGGACACCGCCTTTGCCGCCCGCCTGGACGCCCTGGGGCCCTTCGAGCCGGCGCCCCGCCTCGCCGTCGCCGTGTCCGGCGGCGCCGACAGTCTCGCCCTGGCCCTCCTTGCCCACACCTGGGCCGCCGCGCGTGACGGCACCGTCCACGCCGTCACCGTGGACCACGGCCTGCGCCCGGAAGCGGCCGACGAGGCGGCAACCGCCGGCGCGCGCCTCGGCCGCCACGGCATCCCCCACACCATCCTCCGGCGCACCGCCCCCCTGCCGCGCGGCGGCGTGCAGGCGGCAGCCCGCCAGCACCGCCACGCCCTCCTGGAAGCCTTCTGCCACCAGGAGGGCATCCTGCACCTGCTGCTGGCCCATCATCGGGGGGATCAGGCGGAAACCTTCCTGGGGCGCCTGGCGCGCGGCAGCGGCGCCTTCGGCCTGGCCGCCATGGCCGCCGTGAGCGAAGGGGCGCACGCCCGCTGGCTGCGCCCCCTGCTGGACGTATCCGGCGACAGCCTGCGGGCCACCCTGCGGGCGCGCGGCGAGGGCTGGGCCGAGGACCCCACCAACCGCGACACGGCCCACCAGCGGGTGCGCCTGCGCAACGCCCTGCGGCCCCTGGCGGACGAGGGGCTGCGGCCGGCGGACATAGCCGCCACCGCCGGGCGCCTGGGCACGGCGCGCGCCGCCCTGGAGGCCGACACGGCCGGCGTGCTGGCGGCGGCGGCGACCCCGCGACCCGGCGGCGCCCTGACCCTGCTGCCCGGTCCGGTGACCGGGGCCGCGGACGAGGTGGCCCTGCGCGCCCTGGGGCGGATGCTGGCGCATGGGGGCGGCACCGCCCATCCGCCGCGCGCCGACCGCCTGGAACGCCTGCTGGCCGCCCTGCGCGCCGGCCGGGCGGCGGGCCGCACGGCGGGCGGCTGCCGGTTCATGGCGGCGCCCGGCGGCGTCCTGCGCCTGGTGCGCGAGGCCGGCCGCATCCGTGAATGCCCGGCCGTGGGGCCGGGCGCCCTGGTGACCTGGGACGGGCGCTTCCGGGTGCGCGTCGGCGCCGCCGGCCGCCTGCCGCCCGGCCCCTGGCATCTGGCGCCGCTTGGGGGTGCCGGGCGTGACGCCTTCCCGGACCTGCCCGCTGCCGCGCGGGCCGCGCTGCCCGCCCTGGCGGGGGGAGACGGGGCTTGCGTGGCGCCCGTGCTCCGGTATGATGGTTTGCGGGACTATCCGGAAGACCGCCCGCCCCTGCTGGCCGAACCGGCGCCGCGGACGCCGCTGACGGCGGCGCCCTTCGGTGCGGCGCCCTTGTCGTTCGGCGACGACGCCCCATGTCACGGGGAACGGGAACGGCCGGCGCACATGGAAAGGTGAAGCCTTGAACTTCAGCAAGAACCTCGCGCTCTGGATCATCATCGCCCTTCTCCTGGTTGCCCTGTTCAATCTGTTCCAGGGCACCCAGCCGCCGGAGAAGCAGACGAGCATGGCCTATTCCGACTTCGTCTCCGAGGTGAAGTCGGACCGGGTGAGCCAGGTCACCATGAAGGGCAACAGCATCAAGGGTAAGCTCACCACCGGGCGCGAGTTCTCCACCTACGCGCCCGAGGGCTCCGGCGTTGTCGATCTCCTGAGCAAGCACAACGTGCGCATCAAGGCCAAGCCGAGCGACGACAGCGTCCCCGGCCTGTGGGGCATCCTCATCTCCTGGTTCCCCTTCCTCCTGCTCATCGGCGTGTGGATCTTCTTCATGCGCCAGATGCAGGGCGGCGGCAACGGCAAGGCCATGGGCTTCGGCAAGTCCAAGGCCAAGATGCTCACGGAAAAGACGGGCTACGTCTCCTTCGATGACGTGGCCGGCGTGGACGAGGCGAAACAGGACCTTGAGGAGGTGGTGGACTTCCTCAAGGATCCGCAGCGTTTCCAGCGCGTGGGCGGCGAGATTCCCAAGGGGCTCCTGGTGGTGGGCCCGCCGGGCACGGGCAAGACCCTGCTCGCCCGCGCCATCGCCGGCGAGGCCAACGTGCCCTTCTTCACCATTTCGGGCTCCGATTTCGTGGAGATGTTCGTCGGCGTGGGCGCCAGCCGCGTGCGCGACATGTTCGAGCAGGGCAAGAAGAACGCCCCGTGCATCATCTTCATCGACGAGATCGACGCCGTGGGCCGCAATCGCGGCGCCGGCATGGGCGGCGGCAACGACGAGCGGGAGCAGACCCTCAACCAGCTCCTGGCCGAGATGGACGGCTTCGAGACCAACGAGGGCGTCATCCTGGTGGCCGCCACCAACCGGCCGGACGTGCTCGACCCCGCGCTCCTGCGCCCGGGCCGCTTCGACCGCCAGATCGTGGTGCCCAACCCCGACGTCCTGGGGCGTGAGCAGATCCTCAAGGTGCACATGCAGAACGTGCCCCAGGCCCCGGACGTGGAGCCGCGCACCATCGCCCGCGGCACGCCGGGCTTCTCCGGCGCCGACCTCAAGAACCTGGTGAACGAGGCGGCGCTCCTGGCGGCGCGGCGGGGCAAGCGCGTCGTCGCCATGGACGACTTCGAGGCCGCCAAGGACAAGGTGATGATGGGGGCCGAGCGGCGCTCCATGGTGATGAGCGACGACGAGAAGAAGCTCACCGCCTACCACGAGGCGGGCCACACCATCTGCGCCCTCTACAGCCCCGAATCCGACCCCATCCACAAGGCCACCATCATCCCGCGCGGCCGGGCGCTGGGCGTCACCATGCGGCTGCCGGAGGCGGACCGCATCTCCACCTCGCGCGCCAAGCTCTACGCCGACCTCACCGTGGCCATGGGCGGCCGCATCGCCGAGGAGATGATCTTCGGCGTGGACAAGATCACCACGGGCGCCTCCAACGACATCAAGCAGGCCACCGACGTGGCGCGCAGCATGGTGTGCGAGTGGGGCATGTCCGACACCCTGGGGCCGCTGGCCTACGGCGGGGACGAGCAGGAAACCATCCTGGGCCCGGCGAAGAAGCAGCACATCTCCGAGGAGACCGCCCGCGAGGTGGACAAGGAGGTGCGCGCCATCGTGGACTATGCCTACAACCACGCCCGCGAGATCCTCACCCGGCACTTCGAGGAGCTGAAGGCCGTGGCCGAGGGCCTGCGCGAATACGAGACCCTGAGCCGCGACGACATCGACGACCTCCTCGCCGGCCGGCCGCCACAGCGTCCCGGCGTGGACGAGGATGACGAGGGCGATGCGCGTCAGCGCGAGCGCGGCCGCCGGGCCTCCGTGCCCACCGCCGGCGCCCCCGCGCGCGGCGGCTCCGGCGACGTGGGGCCGGCTCCCGACCCGCAGCCGGGAAGCTGACGGGGGCGTTGTGAGCGACACGGTGCGCGCCGTCGCCGAGCCGGTGGTGCCCGACGGCGATCCGGCGGGGCGGCTCTACCTGCGGCCCGCCGGCCTCCTTACGGGCACGGCGGCGGACGCCGCCCGCGCGGCGGGCACGGCGTGGCCGCTGGCCGGCGGGCCCGCCGCCTTCACCCATCTGGAAGTGCTGACGCGGGCGGCGGAAGGGGCCGCCGCCGCCGTGCTGCCCGTGGGCGATCTTGCCGGCTGGGCGGCCCAGGCCGGGTCCGCCGTGGCCCTGCATGCCGAACGCCTGGCCTTTGCCATCACGGCGCGGCGGCCCGCCGTGGCCGGCCTCGATCCGCACCGCACGCGCGTCGCCGGGGTGGTGAACGTGACGCCGGACAGCTTTTCCGACGGCGGCCGGTTCCACGATGCCGACGCCGCCGTGGCCCGGGGCCGGGCGCTGGCCGGGGCGGACCCGGAGCGGGGAGCCCTGCTGGACTGGGCGGGCGGGGCGATGCGGGCCTCCGGCCTGGACGCGCTCCAGCTCCTCGGCCTCGGGGGTGGCGAAC
>CAJXLG010000090.1 GCA_913055885.1 uncultured Rhodospirillales bacterium | reverse complement strand
TAGGAGGGATGGTTGTGACTCTCCATCTTGAAGACGGCGGCGTTGCCGTCGCCGATGTCCACCACCCCGGCGTTCTCGCCCGGCCCGCAGATGACCCACGGCGCCTCGGTGGGAAGCTGCTTGAGCCACGCCTTGGAGGACTTGTAGGAGCAGTGCTCGCTCCACATGACGGAGAAGATGCCGAGCTCCACGACATTCGGCTCGCGCCCCAGGATTTCCTGGACGCTTTCGTACTCCTCGGGGGTGAGGCCGTGTTCGGCGACGAGTTCCGGGGTGATCTGGGTCTGCTCGGTCATGGGTGTCCCGCGTGGTTAAGGCCGCCTTTGAATACCAGAAGGCCGGCGGCGAACCAAGGCCCGGGACCGGCAGGTGGTCGCCGGCCGGCCCGACTCCAACCCTGCCGCCGGGGCGTCGAAACCTGGCGCCCTCGAGGGCTTCTTTCTGAACCGCCGTATTATTCAAGCAACCGGGCCGGGCGCCTCCGTGCGGTCGGTCACGGTCAGTTCAAGCCCCATGGCACCGGCCACCCGGGCAATGGTGTCGAAGCCGGGCTCCGCGTCAGGCCGCAAAGCGTCGGACAGAGCTTCCCGGTTCAACCCGGCCCGTTCGGCCACCTCGGCAAGACCATAGGTTTTCGCTGCCTCGTTGAGAGCCTGAAGCAGAATCTTTGTGTCACGGTACACCTGGGCCTCGTGCAGGGCTGCCTTGAGATATTCCCGGACCGTGCTTTCGTCGGTCAGATAGTCCGCCGGGCGGAAAGGCATTGTCCGAGCCATGATCATGATCCCTTGAAGGCTTCGGCCAGTTCTTGCGCTTTCTTGATATCCTTGGCTTGCGTGTCCTTGTCACCCCCACAGAGCAACAAATAGACTGTTGAGCCGGTCCGCGTAAAATAGACCCGGTAGCCGGGGCCGACATGGATGCGCATTTCGAAAACACCCCTGCCGACACTGCGGCAGTCGCCAAAATTGCCCTGCATGGCAGCCGTGAGCCGGGCCAGGATGCGTCCCTTCCCTTTCGGATCCCTCAGGCTGTCCAGCCAAGCCCGGAAGGTCTCCGTTTGGTCGATCTGATACATCGTACCGGCTCTTGTCGAGCGCGCACAACCATGTGACCGCCCGGGCGACCCGAGCCCCCGCCTACCCCAGCGCCCGCGCCAGGGCGTCGAACATGGGCCGGCCGTCGGTGCCGCCCAGGCGCGGGTCCGCCAGCCGCTCCGGGTGCGGCATGAGGCCCAGCACCGTTCCCGATTCGTTGAAAATCCCGGCGATGTTGTCGCGCGATCCGTTGGGATTGTCCGGCGCCCGGAAACCGCCGTCCCGGTCGCAATAGCGGAAGGCCACGCGATCCTTGTCGGCGAGGTGTTTCAGGGTGGCGTCGTCGGCGTAATAGTTGCCGTCGTGGTGGGCCACGGGAATGCGCACCACCTGGGCAAGGCCATAGCCTTCGGTGAAGGGGGTGCGGTTGTTCTCCACCCGCAACCAGACGTCGCGGCACACATAGGACAGGTTGGTGTTGCGCATGAGGGCACCGGGCAGCAGTCCCGCCTCCGTGAGCACCTGGAAGCCGTTGCAGATGCCCAGCACGCGAACCCCCTTGCGCGCCCGCTCCACCACCGTGGGCATCACGCTGGTGGCATGGGCGGCCATGGCCCCGGCGCGCAGATAGTCGCCGTAGGAAAAGCCGCCCGGCAGGACAATAAGATCCACGTCGGGGAGTTGGGGATCGCCGTGCCAGTGCATGACGGGGGCGCGGCCGGTGCTCTGCTCAAGCGCCACGGCCACGTCGCGGTCGCAGTTGGACCCCGGGAAAACGATGACGGCGCTTTTCACGGCCTAGCCTTCGATGTCGATGTGATAGTTCTCGATCACGGTGTTCGCCAGGAGCTGGCGGCACATGGCGTCCACGGACTCGCGGGCGCGCTCGGCATCCGTCTCCTCAAGGTCCAGCTCGATGTACTTGCCCTGGCGCACGCTGTCCACGCCCCCGAAGCCGAGGCCGGTCAGGGCGTTCTGCACGGCCTTCCCCTGGGGATCCAGAACACCGGACTTGAGGGTGACGTGTACCTTCGCTTTCACGGGGCCGGTCTCCATTGTTGTCGCGATTATCGGACCTCGCGCGGGCCCTGGGCATCCTGGATGTCCTGCACGTCGCTTTCCGGCAGGATGCCCAGCCGCCGCGCCACCTCGCGGTAGGCGTCCTCGACGTCGCCCATGTCCCGGCGGAAGCGGTCCTTGTCCAGCTTCTCGTTGGTGGTCATGTCCCACAGGCGGCAGGAATCGGGACTGATCTCGTCGGCCAGGACGATGCGCATGTGCTCGTCCTCGTACTGGCGGCCGAATTCCAGCTTGAAATCCACCAGCTTGAGGCCGATGCCCTGGAACAGCCCGGACAGGAAGTCGTTGGTGCGCACCGCGAGCTGCACCATGTCATCCAGGTCCTGCTGCGACGCCCAGCCGAACGCCAGGATGTGTTCCTCGGTGATGAGGGGATCGTTGAGCTCGTCGCTTTTCAGGTAATATTCCACGATGGCGCGCGGCAGGATGGTGCCCTCGGGAATGCCCAGCCGGCGCGACAGCGACCCCGCGGCCACATTGCGCACCACCACCTCGATGGGGACGATCTCCACGTCCCGCACGAGCTGTTCGCGCATGTTGAGCCGGCGGATGAAATGGGTAGGCACCCCCACCCCGTTCAGGCCCGTCATCAGGTGCTCGGAGATGCGGTTGTTGAGCACCCCCTTGCCGGTGATGACGCCCTGCTTTTCGTTGTTGAACGCCGTCGCGTCGTCCTTGAAGTACTGAACGACGGTGCCGGGCTCGGGCCCTTCGAACAGGACCTTCGCCTTGCCTTCGTAGAGCTGTCTGCGTCGCGCCATGGGTCGCCTGTCGCGGTACGGGGGACGAGGGGGGTTGGGCACCACCCGGTACGGATCAGATTTCCTTGGCCGAGGTGGGCGCCTGGGCCAGGCCGTAGATGCCGCGGTGACCGGGGATGGGCTTGAACTTGTCCGACACCCCGAGAACGGTTTCCGCGCCGCCCAGGTACAGGAATCCGTCGGACGGCATCTGCTTGGCGATACGCTCGAGCACCTGGGCCTTGGTATCCTGGTCAAAATAGATCAGAACGTTGCGGCAGAAAACCACGTCGAACGTGCCGAGCTGCGAGACGTTTTCCAGGAGGTTGTGGACCCGGAACTCCACCATGCCGCGGATGGAAGGGTCGATCTGCCACATCTCGTCTTTTTTCTTGAAATATTTCACGAGATACTTGGAAGGCAGGCCGCGTTGCACCTCGAACTGGGAATAGGTGCCGGCCTTGGCTTTCTGAATGATTTCCTCGGACAGGTCCGTGCCGATGATATCGATCTTCCAGCCCTGAACCTTGCTCTGGTTCTCCTTGAGGATGATCCCCAGCGAATAGGGCTCCTGCCCCGAGGAGGCGGCGGCGCACCAGATGCGGATGTGCTTCTTGTTGGCGCGTGCCTTCAGAAGATGCGGCAGGACCACGTTTTCGAACTGTTCGAACGGCTTCTGGTCGCGGAAGAAGAAGGACTCGTTGGTGGTCATGGCCTCGACCACCTCGCGGATGAGGCTCTCGTCCTTCTTGCGGAGCTTTTCCACGACGTCTTCCAGGCCATTCAGGCCGCGCTTGCGGGCCAGCGGCATCAGGCGGCTTTCCAGGAGATAGGCCTTGTCCTTGGTCAGGACGAGCCCCGAGCGCTCCTTGACGGTCTTGGCGACGAAGTCGAAGTCTTCGGGCTTCATGACGCTAGCGCCTCGTGGCGGTTTTCTTGATGTAGGACGCGATCTCCTGGATCGGCAGCACGGCGCTGCACAGGCCCGCCTGGGCCACCGCCGCGGGCATGCCCCAGACGACGGAGCTCGCCTCGTCCTGGGCGATGACGTGGCCGCCCGCCTTGACGACCTCCTGGCATCCCTTGAGTCCGTCGTTGCCCATGCCGGTAAGGATCACCGCGAGCACCTTGTTGCCGTAGGCCTTGGTCACGCTGCGCAGCATGGGGTCCACGGCGGGCCGGCAGAAATTTTCCGGGGCCGACTTGTCCAGGCGCAGGACCTTCTGCCCGCCGCTCGCCTCCACCAGCATGTGGAAATCGCCCGGGGCGATGTAGATGTTCCCGCCCTCGATGACCTGCTTGTCCCGGGCCTCCACGGCCTGGGTCCGCGCGGCCCGCGTGACGTGGTCCGCCAGGATGGTGGTGAAGGTGGGGGGCATGTGCTGCGTGATGAGGATGGGCTGCTTGAGCGGCCCGCCCAGCGCCCCCAGCATCTTGAACAGCGCCTGCGGCCCGCCCGTGGAGCTGCCGATGACCACGATCTCCGGCGTCTCGCGCGGCGCCTCGCGCAGCGTGATCTCGCCGCTTCCGGCCGCCGACGCCGCGGGCTTGCCGCCCGCCTGGCGGCCGGCGGCCGCGCCGCCCCCGGTGCCCTGGCGCGCCGCGGCGCCCGTGCCGCCGCTCGCCCTGGCGGGCGCGCCGCCCCCGGCACCGCCACCGCCGCGGCTCTTGGTGAGCGCCTTCACCTTCTCCACCAGCGTCTGCTTGAAGTCCATGCCGCCGCTGATTTCCTTCGACGTGGAGGGCTTGGGCACGTAGTCGGCCGCCCCCGCCGACAGGGCGCGCATGGAGATGTCGGCGTTCTTCTTGGTGAGCGTGGAGGCCATGATCACCGTAAGGCCCGGCTTTTTCTTGAGCATTTCGGGCAGCGCCGTGAGCCCGTCCATCACGGGCATCTCGATGTCGAGCACCACCACGTCGATGGTCTCGCGATCAAGCTGGTTGAGCGCCACCTGCCCGTTGGCCACGGAGGCCACCACGGTGATCTCGGGATCCCCTTCCAGGATGCGGGTGATGAGCCCCCGGACGACGGCGGAATCGTCCACCACCATGGCGCGGATGACGCCGTTGCCGCCGCCGCTGGTTCCGCCGCTCCCGCTGGTGCGTGATCCGGTCTGAAGTGCCACTGCGCCGCCCCCGACTAGATCAGGCCCACTTGCGAGAACTTGGCCTGCACGATCTCGCTGTCGAAGGGCTTCATGATGTACTCGTCGGCCCCGGCCTCCAGGGCTTCCTGGATGTGCTCGATGTCGTTCTCCGTGGTGCAGAAGATCACCACGGCCTGATCGCCGCCCGGGAGATCGCGCATTTTGTGGAGGAACTCGATTCCATCCATCACCGGCATGTTCCAGTCCAGGAGGATGGCCTCCGGCATGCGACGCTGGCAGGCCTCCAGAGCGGCCTTGCCGTCCTCCGCCTCCTCGGTCTCGAACTCCAGGTCCTGGAGAATCTTCTTGGCCACCATCCGGATGACCTTGGAATCATCGACGATCAGACAGGATTTCATGCCGTTCCCACACCTCGTCCGGATCGTTGCCGCAGTGCCGCCGGGGCGGCATCCGCATCTTTCTAAAAGCTAATACACGCCCGCCGTCAAGCGCGAATGTGCGTTTTTTTCCGCGAAGCCGCCCGCCGGCTCAGCCCGGCAGGGCGGCGGCCGCCTTCCCCTGCTGTTCCTGTTCGCGCTGCCCCAGCACATGGTGCAGGGTCTGCAGCAGGGAATCGCGGTCGAACTTGGCGACGTAATCGTTGAAGCCCACTTCGCGCCCGCGCTCGAAGTCGCGCTCCGTGGCGTGGGCCGAGAGGGCGATAAGCGGAACCTCCTGCCACCGGCCCTCGCTCCGGACGTTGCGGGCGAATTCGAAGCCGTCCATATCGGGCATCTCGATGTCGCTGACAATGGCGTCGAAGTCGCGCTCCTTGTCGTCCCGCAGCCTGAGGGCCTCGCCGGCGCTGGACACGGAAGTCACCTCGTAACCGGACACCGACAGCAACGGCGTCAACAGGTTGCGGAAGAAGGCGCTGTCGTCCACCAGGAGCACCCTGTTGGCCTCCTCTTCCTCGCCGTAGGCCGCCTGCTCGGGACTGCCGAACCAGTCGCCGAAGGCCTGCGTGAGGTAGTGGCCGGCATCGATGACGTCCGTGCTCTTGCCGTCGATGATGGCCGTGCCCAGGAAACCCGGCACGTCGCTGGTGAGCTCCACCTTCATCTCGGCTTCCACGATGTCCACGATCTCGTCCACCACGAGCCCCATGGAGCGGTCGCGGTCGGAGAACACCAGGATGGGCTGCCGGCCTTCCTCCTGGAGCTGATAGGACGGATCGATGGTGATGAGGGGCATCAGGTGGCCGCGGTACTGCACCACGGGCGAGCCGTGGGAGTGCTCGATGCTCTCCACGTCGATCTCCTCCAGCCGGGCCACCAGCGCCAGCGGCACCGCCTTGAGCTCGGTGTCGCCGGCCCGGAAGATGAGCATGGAGGTCTTCTCGCCCTCGCGGTCGTGATGGGCTTCCGTCTGATCCTCCATGCGCTGGCCGCCGCCCATGGCCATCTCGCCCGTCTCCGAGGCGATCCCGTTGGGGTCCAGGATCATGATGACGCTGCCGTCCCCCATGATGGTGTTGCCCGAGAAGATGGCGATGTGCCGCAGGATGGGGGCCACCGGCTTGACCACGATCTCCTCGGTGTCGAAGACCCGGTCCACCACGATGCCGAAGTTGAACGTGCCCACCTGGGCCACGACGACGAAGATCTCGTCCTGCTCCTGATAGTCGGTCTCGCCGAGCTTGAGAAGCTCCGCCAGCGAAACCAGCGGGAGTAGACGGTTGCGCAGCCGCAGGACGGGCGCGCGGTTGATGGTCTCGATGTAGGTGTCGGACTTCCGCGTCACCCGCACCAGCTCCAGCACACTGATCTGCGGGATGGCGAACCGTTCGCCGGCGGCCTCCACGACCAGGGCGGAGACGATGGCGAGCGTCAGCGGGATCTTGATGATGAAGGTGGTGCCCCGCCCCACCTCGCTCTTCAGCTCGATGGTGCCGCCGATATTCTCGATGTTGGTGCGCACCACGTCCATGCCGACGCCGCGTCCCGACACCGAGGAAACGGAGTCGGCCGTGGAGAAGCCGGCACGGAAGATGAGCTGCTGCAGGGCATGCTCGCTCATCCCCTCCACTTCCGCCTCGGACGCGACCGCCGAATCGATGGCCTTGTTCTTGATCTTTTCGGAGGAGAGGCCGCGGCCGTCGTCCTTGATCTCGATGATGATGTGGCCGCCCTCGTGGTAGGCGTTCAGGTCGATGCGGCCCGTTTCGGCCTTGCCCGTCTGGAGCCGCTCTTCCGGCGTTTCCAGGCCGTGGTCGGCGGAGTTGCGAACCATGTGCGTGAGCGGATCCTTGATGGACTCAAGCACCTGCCGGTCCAGCTCCGTCTCCGCGCCATGCATCTGAAGGTCGATCTTCTTGCCCGATTCCGCCGAAAGGTCGCGAACGATGCGCGGCAGCTTGGCCCAGGCGTTGCCGATGGGCTGCATGCGGGTCTTCATGACCCCTTCCTGCAGGTCCGTCGTGATGTTCGACAGCCGCTGCAGGGGCACGGCGAACTCGGAATCGTCCTGGCCGCGCACCATCTGGAGAAGCTGGTTGCGCGTCAGCACCAGCTCCGACACCAGGGTCATGAGGTTTTCCAGAAGCTCCACGTTGACGCGGATGGTCTGTGAGGCGACCTGGCTTTCCTTGGCTTCGCCGGCGCCACCACCGCCACCGCCGCCGCTGTCCTTGGCGGGCTTCTTCTCCTTCTTTTCAGCCGGCGGACCGCCCTTCTCCTCTTTCTTTTCCGCCTTCTTTTCGCCACCGGCCTGGGCCGGCGCCTGACTGGCGGCCTGGCTTTCGCCGCCGCCCTCGGCACCGCCGGATTCCTCCTGCAACTCGGCTTGCAGCTCTTCCTCCGAAGCGGCACGCCGACCCTCGGCGTAGGCCTGCTCCACCTCTTCCAGGAGCTCCTTGGCCATGGGGATGCCGCGCTCGTCCTCCACGGGACCCTCGGCGGCGCCTTCGCCCTCGTCAGCGCCTTCCCCGCCGCCTTCTTCCTCGGCGCCGGCCTTGCCCTCGGCGTAGGCCTGCTCCACCTCATCGAGGAGCTCCTGGGCCATGGGGATGCCGCGCTCGTCCTCCACGGGGCCCTGGGCACCACCGCCGGCGCCCTCGCCCTCGGCGCCACTCTCCGCCTCGGCGGCGCCACCGCCACCACTCTCGGCGGCACCGCCGCCACCGCCGCCGGCCTCGAATTCCTCCAGGCGGCCTTCCTCGGCGGCGGCCAACCGGTCCTTCAGGTCGCGATCCTCGCCCTCGGGCTCCTCCTCGTTTTCCTCAAGGTAGGTCAGGATGGACTTGATGCGGTCCAGGCTTTCCAGGATGAGGCTGACCGCCGACTGCGTCACCTCGATCTCGCCGTCCCGGAACTTGCCCAGCACGTTCTCCGCCGAGTGGGCCAGGGTCTCCAGCCGGGGCAGGCCAAGGAAGCCGCAGGTGCCCTTGATGGTGTGCACCAGGCGGAAAATGTTCTGCAGGATTTCGGGATCGTTGGGCGTCTGCTCGAGCTTCACCAGCTCGACGTCGAGAGTCGACAGACTCTCGGTGGTTTCCGTCAGAAACTCGCTGAGCAGATCATCCATGGCGGACCCCCTTCCATCGCTGGCCACTCGGCGCCCAAGGCCCGGCCGACTCCGGGAAGCCGGCCAATGGATCGCACCCTATCACGCCATCGCCGCCGGTTGAACCACCGGCACACAGACGATTTTTGCCGTATTCGGATGAAAACCGAGTTTCTTCACGCCGCGACGGGGCCGCTGGCGATACCCACGGCCCCCTCCTGCTCCTCGACCATGACGCTCGTGCCCAGCCGGCCCGCCACGGCCTGGATGAAGCGGCCGTGGACCGTGCGCGGCGTGAGGTCCTCGGCGGGCGTGTCGGGCGCTTCCAGCACGGCGCGCACCCCGGGTTCGAGGGCCGCCCCGTCGCCGCGCGCCTCCACGGCGAGTCCCTGTTCCGGCTGTGGCGGCGCCACCTCCACGGTACCTCCGCGCGGCAGGGTTTCGCGGGCCAGGATGACCATGTTGAGGAGCAGCCGGACGGCATCCCGGCCCAGGACGTCGGCCCCCTCCTCCGGCCAGATCAGGCGCGTGGCGGCCCCGGTGGAGCCCTGGCGCAGATAGGTGGACAGCAGGCCGGGCACCTCGTCGGGGCCGGGCACGGCGCCGCTTCCCTCGCGGCCGAAGGCGGCGCGGTAGAGGCGCAGACGCGTGGTGGCGGCGGCGGCACTGTCGGCCAGCAGGTGGACGGCATCGGGCGCCCCGTCGGCGCCGGCGTCCTGCAGCAGCTCGGCGCCCGTCCCGACGCCCCCCACGGCCCCCGAAAGATCGTGGCACACGCGGGCGGTGAGCAGCTGCGCCAGGGTGATGGGGTCGTCGTTCATTTCCGTCATGCATCCCCCTCCGCGCCGTTCCAGCGCTGCACACCGGGCGCCGGCAGGCCGAACAGATCGAGCACCCGGCCCACCGAATGGTCCACCAGGGCATCGATGGTCGCCGGCCGGCCGTAGAAGGCCGGCATGGGCGGCGCGATGGTGACGCCCATCTCGGCCAGCGTCAGCATGGTGCGCAGGTGGCCGGCGTGCAATGGCGTTTCGCGTACCATGAGAACGAGGGGCCGGCGCTCCTTGAGGGTAACGTCGGCGGCACGGGTGAGCAGCGTCGTGGTGGCGCCCGTGGCGATCTCGGCCATGCTGCGCACGGAGCACGGCGCCACGATCATGCCCAGGACAGGGAAGGACCCCGACGACGGCGCCGCCGCCAGGTCCTCGGGCGCGTGGCTGACGCTGGCGCGGCGGCGCACGTCGTCCGCCGTCAGGTCCGTTTCGTGGGCGAGGGTGGTTTCCGCCGCGCGGCTGAGGATGGCGTGGGTCTCCAGCCCCGCCTCGGCCAGGCGCTCCAGAAGGCGCACGCCGTACAGGCTGCCCGAGGCGCCGCTGATCCCCACCAGCACGCGGCGGGTATCCGGATTCTTCGACATGGGGCCGTCCATACGCTTTGACGAAAAGCCTGACGGGTTTAACCCGGATTCTGCACGGACTCGACAGGCTGTGTTGGCTCTCCGCCGTGCCGATTGCGTCCCCGATCGGGGTCGGGGCCAGGCATCGAAGGCCCGTAGACGATGCGGACACATCTTCAAGGGGCTTCGACGTTGCAAGCGGCCGGCGCGGGCCAACCCTTCGGGCGCCGGTGGCGTTGGCTCGGTCGGCGTCAGAGCGCTTGCCCGATGG
>CAJXLG010000089.1 GCA_913055885.1 uncultured Rhodospirillales bacterium | reverse complement strand
GGCGACGACATCGACGCCCGCCTCTACGGCGGCGAGGTGCGCGCCACGGTGCGCCGCGACCCGGAACGCGACCAGCTCGAACTGGCCCTCCTGGAACGGGCGGCGGCGCGTCCGCTGCCCGTCCTGGGCATCTGCCGGGGGGCCCAGATCCTCAACGTCTTCCGCGGCGGTACCCTCATCGGCGACATCGCCGAGGCCTTCGACGCCATCGACCACCGGCGCACGGTCCTGCCCCGCAAGACGGTGACCATCGAGCGCGACAGCCGGCTCTTCGCCATCGTGGGCAAGACCCGCGACCGCGTGAACGCCCTGCACCACCAGTCGGTGGACCGCCCGGGCGACGGCCTGCGCGTGGTGGCGCGCGACGACCAGGGACTCGTCCAGGCCCTGGAGGCCCCGGGCGCGGGGTTCGTCATGGGGGTGCAGTGGCACCCCGAATTCCTCCTCCTCGACCGCGGGCAGCAGCGGCTCTTCCGGGCCCTGGTGCGGGCGGCCAGGGACTCTACGCCCCCCGGGGCAGCGTGAAGGTGAAGCGCGTGCCCTCGCCCGGGCGGCCGTCGGCGTCGATGCGCCCGCCATGGCGTTCCACGATGCGCTTGCACAGGGCGAGCCCGATGCCGGCGCCCTCCGTGTCGCTGCCGTGCAGGTCGGGACGGCGGAAGATGTCGAACAGACGGTCCACGTCCGCCGGATCGATGCCGCGGCCGTTGTCGCTCACGTCGATCCGCACCCAGCCGGGGCGGCCGGGCAGCGGCATCGCCCCCAGGTGGATCCGGGGCGGGCGGTCGGGGTGGCGGTAGCGCACGGCGTTGCCCAGGAGGTGGTGCAGGAGCTGATGGATCTGCTCCGCGTCGCCGTGGACGGTGGGCAGGGCCGCATCGGCGGTGATGGTGGCGCCGCTGTCCCGGATGGCGCCGGCAAGGGCCTTCCGGGTATCGGCCAGCACGGCCCCCAGCGCCACGGCGCGGAAGGGCGCCCCCTCCACGGCGATGCGCGAGTAGGCGAGCAGCGCCCGCGCCAGGGCGCTCAGCCGCCGCGTGCCGGCGGCCGCCATTTCCAGGGCCTCCCGCCCCGCCTCGGGCAGGGCGTCGCCGTGGTCGCGGCGAACGCGCTGGAGCTGGGTGGTCACCATGCGCAGGGGCTCGCCCATGTTGTGCGACGCCGTGTAGGCGAACTGCTCCAGGTCTCGGTTGGCCCGGCGCAGTTCCGTCTCCAGCGCCTTGCGCTGGCTGATGTCGTGGTAGTGCTCCACCCGGCCGCCGGCGTAGAGCCCCGACTGGATGGGCATGCTCCAGTGCTCCAGCCAGCGCTCGTCGCGGCCCTCGCCGGGCAGGACGTGGACCTCGAAGGTCTCCACGTAGGTGTTGTCGTCGTAGGTGTTGATGACCCGGCGGGCGAATTCGTCGCCGTCCTCCAGGATGTGGCGCACGTGGTCGTGGATGAGCCGGCGCTTGTCGGCGCCCACGACGGCCTCGCGGCCCACGCCCATGTAGCGTTCGATGGCGTGGTTGATCCACGCCACCCGGAAATCGGCGTCCAGGATGAAGATGCCCACCACGGCATTGTCCAGGACGTCGTCCGTGATGGTGCGGTGGCGCGCCTCGCTCTGGCGCAGGCTCTCCTCGATGCGCGAGCGCTCCGTGATGTCGCGGCCGATGCCGATGATGCCCTGGATCTCGCCGTCATCGCCCCGGTAGGGCGTCTTGAGCATGTCCAGGAGGGCCCAGCGGCCGTCGGGGTACTGCACCCATTCCTCGTTGTGGCGGGCCTCGCCCAGGGCCAGCATCTGGTGATCGTGGTGGCGGAAGAAGTCGGCGGTTTCGCGGCTGAAGATCTCGTAGTCCGTCCGGCCCGCGACGGCCGCCGGCGCGAAGCCCGTCAGGCGGCCGAATTCCTCGTTGCACTCCACGTAGACGCCGTCGGGCGTCTTGTGGAAGATCATGTCGGGGAAACCGCCCAGGACGGACTGGATGAAGCTTTCCCGCCGGCGCAGGCTCTCCGCCGTCTCCTCCGCCGCCTTCTGCTCCGTGATATCCTCCACGATGCCGTCGAAGACGGTCCGGCCGTCCGGGGCCGTGCGCCTCTGGGCCGTGACGGCGCACCACAGCGGCTCGCCGTCAAGCGTCTGCAGGGGCAGCGCGTGGCGGTAGACGGCGCCGTCCGCCAGGAGGTTGTCGCTGAAACGCTTGCGGGCGGCGGGGTCGCGGTAGAGCTCGGCCGTGGGGTGGCGCAGAAGCTCGTCCGTGGACTCGGCCCCGAAGATGCGCGCCATGGCCGGGTTCACCTCGCCGAAACAGCCCTCCCGGCCGGGCTCGTTGCGGTAGATCCCCACGGGCAGGGCATCGAAAATGGCCTTGTAGCGTTCCAGTTGATGCTGGTAGCGGCGCCATTCCGTGACGTCCTCGCCCCAGGCAAGGACCATCTCGATACTGCCCCGGGCGTCGCGCAGCAGACTGTTGCGGAACAGCATGAGCCGGCGCTCACCGGTGGCCGTGACCACCTCGTTCTCGAAAGCATCCGGCGCCCCCGCGCCGCCGTCCAGGATGGCGGCGAAGTGGCCCCGCACGTCATCGCGGCCCTCGGCCGGAACGAAGGTGGCAACCCAGTCCCGGCCCACCACGGCCTCGCGGTCGCAGCCCAGGAGCTCGCATGCGCGGCTGTTCACCTCGCGCACCCGGCCGCCGGGATCGAGGGCCAGGAACATGGCCGGCGCGCCGTCGAGATATTCCCGCGTCCGCGCGCGCTCCGCCTCCGCCCGGGCCTCGGCGGCCTTGCGGTCGGTGATGTCGCTGAGCACCACGCTGATGCCATCCGGGCCCTCGCCGGAGCGCAGGCGGGCCGCCGTCAACGCCACCCAGACGGCGGCCCCCGTGCGCGACAGGGCCACCTCGTGGTGGACGGTGTCCCGTTCGCCGCGCGCCAGGGCGGCCAGGTCGGCGGCGGCGCCGGCGGCGCCCAGCCGGTCGGCCAGGGGATGGCCCACCACGGCATCGCGCGGCGCCCCCAGGAGGGTGAAGGCGGTGGTGTTGGCCTCGCGCACGATGCCGTCGTCGTCCAGTCCCAGCAGCCCCACGGGCGCCTGGTCCTGCACCGCGCGGAACCGCTCGGCCCGGCCCCGGGCGGCGTCGAGGGCGGTGCGCGTCTCCTCCAGAACGGCCTCCAGGGACTGCACGAGGTCCTTCTCGCCGGCGGCCATGAGCTCGTCGAAGCCCACGAGCCCCGTGACGGTGCCGTCGGCGTCCACGACCCCCACGCGCCGGATTCCCCGGTGGATCATGCGCTCGCGGGCGTTCAGCAGGGCGTCGTCGGCGGCCACCGTGACCAGCGGCCGGCCGGCGACCATCCCGGCCGCCGGGTCGTCGTCGCGCTCGCCCAGCACCCGCACCACGTCGCGTTCCGTGAGGACGCCGTGCGTGCCGTCGTCGAAGGCGACGAGGGCGGCCTGCTGGCCGGCGTCGGCGAGGCGCCGGGCGGCCGCCGACAGGGGTGTCGCCGGCCCCAGCCGCACCACGTCGCGGCGCGCCACCGAGCCCACCTCGCGCAGGCGCAGGTAGGCCTCGACCCCGTGGGAGAGCACCAGGTCCGTCTGCGACACCACGCCCAGCGGGGCGTCCCAGCGGTCCGTGACCAGGAGGTGGCGGATGCCCGCCTCGGCCATCACCGCCTGCGCCTCGGCGGCGGTGGCGTTGCCCGGCAGGTGACGCACCGGCGCGTTCATCACCCGGTGCAGGGGAACGGAGCGCACGGCCGGGTCGCTCAGGTCCAGCCCCAGGGCGTCGCGGCGGGTCCAGATGCCGCGCGGCGCCTCCCCTTCCCCGGCGATGAAGACGGCGCCGCAGCCCGTCTCCGTCATGCGGCGGGCGGCGGTGCCCACGGTGTCGGCGGGATCGCAGCGGAGGAGGTCGCGGGCCGCCAGGTCGGCAAGGGGGACCGCCGGAACGGTGGCGGTCCGGGCGACGGCCGGGGCGTCACTGGGGCTGGCCATGGCGGGAGCTCCTGCCGCACCGGCGGACCGGCGGCGGCGCACGCCTCATTTTACACGAATTGAAACGAGTGTAGCGCGCGCCGTCGGCCCGGTACAACACCGTCAGCGTCCCGAGCGGGTACGATTGTAGTCAAGCTGTTCCGGGCTGAGCTGGAAGCCCACCACCACCGGCGTCTCCGCGCCCTGGCCGGGCTTGTCGAGGGGGATGTCCAGGCCGATCTCGCCGTCGCGCAGGCGGATGACGTCCTGCCCTTTCGGGAACGGCACCTTGAGGGTGAGCTTTTTCTTGGCGCTCTCGGCGGGGTAGAAGTCGGGCACGGCGACGAAATACGGGATCTTCACTGTGCGGCTGTCGGCCGCCGGGCCCAGGCCCACCTTGAAGGCCACGCTGACGCGCACGTTGACGCCCTTCTCGCCGTACTGGCAGGAGCCCTTGTAGCCCAGGATCTCCGCCTCGTAGACGGCGTCCGTTACATCGCGGCCGTCCTTGAACTGGGTGACGGTGCGCGCCTCGTCCAGGATCTTCACGGGCGGGCACGCGGGCCCGGCGCTGTCGCCGGTGGACGAACAACCGGCCAGCGCCAGCGCGGCGAGGAGGACGGGAAGGCGCCGCATGCCCTAGAGCTCCGCGTGGCTGCCGTCGCAGTAGGGCGGCGTCTTCGTGTGCTTGCAGCCGCACAGGTAGTGGGTGCCGCTCTCGTCCGGCTTGAAGCCCACGGGCTTCAGGCCGGTGTTCTTGTGGTTGCCGTCGCACATGGGCTGGTCGGCGGAATGGCCGCAGGCGCACCAGAAGTACGGCGTTCCCGCTTCCAGCTCCACGGCATAGGGTTCCTTCCGCGCGATCCTGGGCTCGGTCATGGTGCGTCCCCCTCCTGCTTGTGGCGGCGGCCCCGTCTTTCCCGGGCCGGCGTTTTCTGCTATAGAGCACCATAGACGGCGGATCGGGCCGCGGGCAAGGCCCGCCGTGCACCGCCGCCGCTGCGTCTGGCAGGGCAAAACCGAACCCATGCGCCCACCGCTCCTCGTCCTGTTGGCCGAACCCCGGGGTTTCTGCGCCGGGGTGGAGTTCGCCATCCAGCACGTCGAGCGCGCCCTCGCCCTCTACGGCGCGCCGGTCTACGTCCGGCACGAGATCGTGCACAACCAGCACGTGGTGGGCGACCTGCGCCGGCGTGGCGCGGTTTTCGTGGAAAGCCTGGACGAGGTGCCCGACGACCGGCCCGTGGTCTTTTCCGCCCACGGCGTGCCGCGCACCGTGCCCGAGGCGGCGGAGGCCCGCGGGCTGTTCTACCTGGACGCCACGTGCCCCCTGGTGGGCAAGGTACACCGCGAGGCCCTCAGGCACTACAACGCCGGGCGCCGCATCCTGCTCATCGGGCACGCCGGCCACCCCGAGGTGGTGGGCACCATGGGCCAGGTGCCCGAGGGCGCCATGCAGCTCGTGCAGAACGTCGAGGAGGCGGAGGCCATCGACCCCGGGCCGTGCGACGGCCTTGCCTACATCACCCAGACGACCCTTTCCGTGGACGACGCCGCGGCCATCATCGACGTGCTCAAGCGGCGTTTCCCCGATATCGAGGGGCCGCACCGCGAGGACATCTGTTTCGCCACCACCAACCGGCAGCAGGCGGTGAAGGCCCTGGCCGCATGCGCCGACCGGGTGCTGGTGCTGGGGGCGCCCAACTCCTCCAACACCCGCCGGCTGGCGGAGGTGGCGGGGCGCCAGGGCACACCCGCCCATCGCGTGGCCGAGGCGGCGGACATCGACTGGGCGGTCCTGGGCACGCCGGCGAAGCTGGGCATCACGGCGGGGGCCTCCACGCCGGAGCATCTGGTGCAAGCGGTGGTGGACGCCTGCGCCGAGCGTTTCGAGGTCACCACGGCCGCCCTCAGGGTGGCCGACGAGGGCACCGGCTTCCGGCTGCCCCACGTACTCAGGGAATAACATGGCCGTCTACACCGAGGTTCCAGACGACGACCTGCTCGCCTTCGTCGATGAATACGACATCGGCCGCGTGGTGTCCTGCAAGGGCATCGCCGAGGGCGTGGAGAACTCCAACTATCTCCTGAAAACGGACCGCGGCACCTACATCCTGACGCTCTACGAAAAGCGGGTGGCCGAGGAGGACCTGCCCTATTTCCTGGAGCTTCTGGAGCACCTGGCGGGCCACGGCATCCCCTGCCCCGTGCCGGTGCACGGCCGCGACGGCCGGGTGCTGCGGCGGCTGCGGGAGCGGCCGGCGGCCGTGGTCACCTTCCTCTCGGGCCTGCCCGTGCGCCGCGCCAGCCCGGCCCACTGCCGCCAGCTCGGGGCGTGGCTGGCGGAGCTGCACCGCGCCGGCCTGGACTTCCCGCGCGAGCGGCCCAACGCCCTTTCCGTCGGCGCCTGGCGGCCGTTGTTCGAGGCCTGCCCCGCGGAGGGCGTGGAGAGCCTGCGGCGCGGGCTGTCCGTGGAGCTTGCCGGCGAGCTGGACCTGCTGGAGGCCAACTGGCCCACGGACCTGCCGCGCGGCGTCATCCACGGCGACCTGTTCCCCGACAACGTCTTCTTCCACCGGGGCCGGCTGTCGGGCATGATCGACTTCTATTTCGCCTGCAACGACTTCCTGGCCTACGATGTGGGGGTGTGCCTGAACGCCTGGTGTTTCGAGCCGGACCGCTCCTTCAATGTGACCAAGGCGCGCTCGCTCCTGAACGGCTATCGCCGGGTGCGCGAGCTGAGCGACGCCGAGATCGAGGCCCTGCCCCTGCTGGCGCGCGGGGCGGCCGTGCGCTTCCTGCTGACGCGGATGTACGACTGGCTGAACTACCGCGCCGACGCCATGGTGAAGCTCAAGGACCCGCTGGAATACCTCCAGAAGCTGCGCTTCCACCGCGGCGTGGTGGACCCGGCGGGGTACCTGGCGCTATGAGCGACGGAACGGACGACGCGGTGGTGCTCTATACGGACGGGGCCTGTTCGGGCAATCCGGGGCCCGGCGGCTGGGGCGCCGTGCTGCGCTTTCGCGGCCACGAGAAGGCGCTTTCCGGCGGCGAGCCGGAGACCACCAACAACCGCATGGAGCTCAAGGCGGTGATCGAGGGGCTTAACGCCCTGACGCGGCCGTGCCGGGTGGCGGTGCACACGGACAGCCAGTACGTCCAGAAGGGCATCAGCGAATGGCTGCCGCAATGGAAGAAACGCGGCTGGAAGACGGCCGACAAGAAGCCCGTCAAGAACGCCGATCTGTGGCAGGCCCTGGACGAAGCGGCGGCGCGGCACGAGGTGGCCTGGCACTGGCTGCGCGGCCACAACGGCGACCCCGACAACGAGCGCGCCGACGCCCTGGCCCGCGCCGGCGCGCGCGAGTATGGCGGCAAGGGGTGACGGGGGTGTGCGCCCGACAAGAACGCTTCGTCGTTCTTCGAGCCTCCGCCTCCGGCGGAGCACTTCAGGATCACAACGACGGCTGTTCGTCGTGTTGAGGTGCTTTTCCGAAAGGAAAAGCCTCGAAACACGACGCCGGTGACGGCGGGATCAGAGGCGCTGAAAACTCACGGATCAACCGGGAAGCCCATGACATGACGACGGACGACACCCCCGGCCAGCTCGGCCGCCCGGCGGCCCTTCCGGCGTCGCCGGAGGCGGCGACGATCGAGACGGTGGCCGACCCGCACCCCGACGCGGTCTATGTGGTGCGGCTCACGTGCCCGGAGTTCACCACCCTGTGCCCGGTCACCGGGCAGCCGGATTTCGCCCACATGGTGATCGACTACGCCCCGGCGGAACGGCTCCTGGAGAGCAAGAGCGTCAAGCTCTTCCTGCACAGCTTCCGCGATCAGGGCACCTTCCACGAGGCGGCCACGCTCACGGTGGCGAAACGCCTGGTGGCGGCGGCGGAACCGCACTGGCTGCGCATCGGCGGCTACTGGTACCCGCGCGGCGGCATCCCCATCGACATCTTCTACCAGACGGGCGAACCCCCCGCCTGCGTCTGGCTCCCCGACACCGGCGTGGCGCCGTATCGGGGAAGGGGGTAGTCGTTACAGGGCGATTTCGGCGTCCGGGTCTCCCGCGCTCAGGGCCCGCACGTAGGCGATGCACAGCTCGCGCGAGCGATACTGGCCGTAGGCCTTTTCTTCCTGACGCTGGACGATGGGGAATGTCCCGTAGATATAGCGGATGGCATCGGCGTCAGTAATGCCGTAGAGGTGGAAGAAAACGGCATCCAGCCGGGCGCGCAGCTTGAGCCGGCGTTCCTCATCCCAGATGAAGGGCGGCTTTACCGCCCCCGTTTCGTCCGTGTAGCCCATGTCGCGGGCAAAGGGCGCCATGTCATGGGCCGTGTAGGTCAACTCCAGGACGGATTCCCAGACAATATCGCCGGCCGTTTTGGGACCGAAGCATATGGCGTCGTATTCAGCGGGTGGGACAACGGGTGTTTGTTCAACAATGTACCAGTTGAGGTGTTGTCCCTGGATTTTCTGCCGCGCAACATAGTCGAAAGGAATGGCATTGAGATTCGCCACGTACCGTGCCGCGTTCACCGCCGAAATACTTCCGGCATCATCCCTTCCGACAAGGACGGGAACCGTGTTGGCCGCGCAGGGCGTGGGTATGAGCGCGCTGATCATCGAGCGGACATTTGTGGAAGCCGTGACGTCCTTGAACCCCAACGCCCATTCCAGCGGTCCGAGCGGCGATTGTGTCCCTTGTACCCAGAATTGTGGAGCCGGATACCAGTCCGGGTTCTGGTGTTCTTCAAGCGTCGCCGGGCGCGGCTGGGCGGGCCTGTGCTGGTTGTTCGGATTAACCACCACACTGGCGGCGCGATGGTCGAACGCCTGGACCATCTTGCCCTCGTAAAGCGGCACCCATTCCGTGTCGGCGCTCCGGAACCGGTTTTTGCCCACGGGATAGGCGCCCTCTTTCTCTTCAAGTTCGTGCCGCGTCCGGAAGAGGTGGGAATCGTTGGTCATATGAAACATGGTTACGTAGCGTACGGGCCACGTCCGGACAGGCTCGCTTCCGGAGCGATCCACCAGCACGGGGAGGCGCCGGTAGATGGCCGTGGTCAGCTCGGCATCCCGGCGCGACCGGAAGATGGGGGCCGTGCCCGTGTTCGGGTTCACGGCCGCAAAGTCCGTTGCGCTCAGCGGAAAGCAGCGATCAGGGTCGTCAAGTTCCGAGACATCCTGGAGGAAAAAAGCGCAGCTAGCGGCTTCGGCGGTCTGCGACGGGCTGGCGACAAAGATGCAGAACTTGAAGCGGCTGTCCACGTCGGGAAAGAACGGGACGCCGTCGTAACGGGTCCGTCGGTTCTCGAAATCGTACAGGGCTTTCAGCCGGCCCTCCGTCGCCACGCGCTGGAAGAACGGGGCCGCCGTGCGGTCCGACGCGATTCCCGAAGGGGTCAGCAGCCCCACCATGCCCGTGGGCTTCACCAGGGCCATGGCCCGTTCGACGAAAAGGGAATAGAGATTCACGTCACCGCCCGATAACAGGGGATAGTTCCCCGACTGCCGGGCGACGCGGGCCGCCGTCTCGGCGCGGGCGCTGGCCCTGGCGAAATCCTCGGCCAGGGGATCGCCCGCCGCCTTGAGGTCGGCGATCATGCGCTTGCGGTCGGAAGCGCGCTGCGCCATGGCGATGTCGCGCCGCCGTGCGGCGAACCATTCCACCTGCTGGAGTTTCACACGGTCCCAGGGCGGGTTGCCGATGAGGGCGTCAAAGCCGCCACCGGGCCGGGCGCTGTCCAGCTCCGACCAGATGCCCGGAAAGGCCGTCTGCCAGTGAAAAAAGTGCTCCTCGGCGATCAGGGCCCGGGCCCGGGCCAGGATGTCCATCAGGACGTCGAAGCGCTCGGCGGCCGTCATCCGGCCGTTCATTTGCTCGTCTTCGTCGCGCCGCGCCGGTTCGGCGGGCTCCACCTGCTCCTGGAGGATGGCGACGGGGTCGCCGAATTCCCCGTCAAAAAAGCTTTTCACCGCGCTGCGTTCCTTTTCGCTCCGGACATCCAGCCAGTCCAGGGCATGGATGAACGACAGCAGCGCTTCCAGGGGCGCCCTGCGCTCGCAAACCTCGGCGAAAAAGTGGGCCGAGCGGTGGGCCTCGGCGATCTCCGCGTCCGTGAGCCATTCGATGGCTTCCATGGACTTGGCGGCGCCGATGATTTTCTGCTTGGAGTTCTGGAAGAGCATCGGCGCGGCATACGTGCTTGCCTTGTCGATGCC
>CAJXLG010000088.1 GCA_913055885.1 uncultured Rhodospirillales bacterium | reverse complement strand
CCGCCGGCCCCGCCCACCGCGTGGATGGACCCCCTGCTCATGGCCGTTCCCCGCGACCGGCTGGCCCGGTTCCGCACCGTTCCCGCCGACGGGAAGGCCCTTGTGGTGGAGCGCACCGGCGGCAGCGGCCACGCCCTGGCGGCCACCAACCTGGACGTGGACTCCACCGACCTGGAGCCGGGCACCCTCACGGCCCTGGCGATGACTTTCGCCAACCTGGAGGTGGACGACGTGCGCCGCGCCGAGCCCGATACGGAGTCCGCCCCGGAGGATGCGGGACTCCTGGCAACCCGGAACGGCGCCCGCTTCCGGTTCTGGTTCGAGGGCCCCGAAAGCCGCTGGGCACGCTTCCTCCGCACCCGGGCCCCGACCGACACGCCGAGCGCCGACCCGGGCGCCACCAGCGCCGTGAAGCTGCCCGGGCCCGAACGACTCGACGCCTGGACCTATCGTCTGCCCGATCCGACCGTGCGGCGGCTGCGCACGAACGCGGCCGACATCCGCATGAGACCCTCGGCCGACTCCCCCTCGGGTGCGGAGCAGTCCCCGCCCGGCAAGGCGCCACAATCGGAGACGCCCGATGGATGACGAAAGCCGGCTCATCGCCTACGAGACCCCGCACCTGCGCCGCTTCGCCGTGGCGCTCACGGGCCATCCCGAACAGGCGGACGACCTGGTCCAGGACGCCGTGGAACGGGCCCTGCGCAAAAGACGCGGCTGGCGCCGCACCGGCAACCTGCGAAGCTGGCTCTTCCGCATCCTGTATCGCCTCTATCTCAACAAGCGGAAGCGCCAACGGCTGGAAAACGACCGGGCCCGCACCATGGAGGCGGAAGCCACGGCGACCGTGGCCCCGGACCAGGAAAAACGGGTGGAGGTTCTGAACATCGCCGCCGCGCTCGACCATTTGCCGGCGGAGCAGCGCGAGGCCGTGCTGCTCGTGGGGCTTGAGGGGCTGAGCTACGACGAGGCCGCCTATGTCATGGGGGTCGCGGTGGGGACCGTGAAATCCCGCCTTTACCGGGGCCGCGAAACCCTGAGCGTTGTGCGGGACCACGAGGGCAGCGCGCAGATCCGGAGGGTGAAATGACGGACGGGCACGACGACCTGGACCTCCTGGCCTACGCCGAGGGCCGCCTGACCGGCGACCAGGCCGCCCGCGTGGAGGCCAGGCTGCGCGAAGACCCCGAGCTTGCCCGCCGCGTCCGGGATTTCGCCGAGCAGGACCGGGAGCTGCACGCCCGCTTCGACCGTTACGCGGAAGAGCCGCTGCCGCCGCGCCTGGCGGCGCTGTTCGAGGCGCCGGAACGCCCGGCGCAAGCGGAACGCCGCCCCGCCCGCCTCGTCGCCCGCGCGGCGGCGGTGAGCGCCCTGATGGCCGCCACCGGCGCCGGCGGCTGGTGGCTGGGCCAGGGCGGGTGGATCACGCGGGGCGGGGAGCGCCCCTTCGTCCAGGCGGCCGTGGAACGCTATTCCGCCCCCGTGACGGACCGGGCCGCGTCGGCCGGGCGGGCCGTGGCGCCCGCCCTTTCCGGAAAGCTTGCCGGCGGTCTGCGCCCCCCCGATCTCAGCGCCCGGGGATACCGCCTGCGCGGCCGGAAAACCGTCGTCCTGGACGGTGCGGAGGGCCTGATGCTGCACTACCGCAACGCGGCGGGCGAGAGCGTGCGGGTTTTCGTCAAACGCCGCGACGACGGCGGGGCGGCGCCCGTGCACACCCGCCGGGACGAGGACGTTACCGTGGCCTACTGGAACGACGGGCCCTTGCGGATCGCCCTGGCCACCCGTCAGGCCGATACCGCCGCCGTCAAGGCCCTTGCCCGGCGCGTCCGCCGCTCGCTGGAGGCCCGGGCCGGCGGCACGCCCGACGACGGCCTGTGGCCCCGGTCCGCCCCCGCGCCGGCACCCCGGGCGACCACCCGGCAGGCGAGCACCTCCCCGGCCGTCTCCGCCGACCAGACCGGCCCGCCCGCGCCCGACGCGCAGCCCTGACGCATCCCCCGGATGACGGGAAGGGTGACGGCCAAAGGGGCAAGGCTCACCGCCCGGAACGGGGGCGCGCCGGCGCCGCGTTTCAGCCGCCCCCGGCGAAGCAGGTCACGGGCGGCCGGTGCCACAGCACGGCGGCGGAGGCGCCCGCCGCCAGGGCGAGCGCCGGCGCCTCCGCGGCAAGGTCGAAGTCCTCCCACAGGCCCAGGAAATGCGCCGGGCACGCGCGGCAGTCCGTGCTGCCCAGCCCGGGCACGGGCACGGTGACGCCGGCGCGGGCCGCGAGGGCCGCCACCAGGCCGCATTCCGTGCCGCCCGGCAGGGCCAGCGCGGCCGCCACGCCCACCTGGTTGGTGAGCCGGTCCAGGTGCCAGTGCACCCGCTTGGCCGCGCGGGCGTGGCGGCGCACCCGCGCCCGGATGCCCCCGGGCCCTTTTGCCGACCCGGCATAAAGGTACCCCCCGGGCGGCAGACCCTGCCGCCCCAGGCGGCCGGCGGTGAAGGCCGTTTCCGTGTGCAGCCGCAGCACCAGCGCATAGGCCCCCGCCGCGGCCGGCAGGGCATCGGGCGTATCCACGGTGGTGACGGCGAGGAACGGCGTGAAAGACGGTGGCATGACGTGTGCGTGGTGGTTGGGGGAAGGGCGTAAAGGCCCTAATGCGAACGGGTGATTCCGCGTTTCCCCGTTACCGTGTACCCTCGAACGCAGGCTGTGGGGAGGGGAAAGCCATGCATCACGACTGGGACCCGTTCAAGGAGGTCTGCCCGGCGCCGGAGCGGGCGCACGGCCCGGGCCTGGGGCTTTTCATCACCGGCGTGATCGCCGTCCTGGGGGTGCTCCTGGCGACCCTGCGCCTTGCCGTGGCCTGATCAGCCGGTTCCGGTGTCGGCCTCGGCAATGGCGCGGATCTCCGATTCCAGGTTCATGGTCCTGGCGAGCTTGTCCAGGGCCTTGTGCACGGTGCCCGCCGTGAAGGCCGGCTCGCCCGCCGGCACATAGAGCACCAGCCGGCCCGATTCCCGGGCGATGCGGGTGCGGCGCAACAGGCCCGGCACGCCGCCCGTCAGGGTATAGCCCAGGCGCAGCGTGAGCCCCACCCGCGTGGCGCGGCCGGTGCGTTCCTCGTCGATGAGGTCGCGCGCCTTCTTGGCTAGGTCCGTCTTGGCGTCCCCCTTGTACTTGACGTCGCCCTTGTAGCGCACCAGCACCGCCAGGGCGAGGCACGCCCGGTCACGGTGGTCCAGCCCCATGAAGGGCAGGCGCAGGGTGCGCAGGAAGGCCTGTTCGGCGCGGTAGTCGGGGTGTTCCGCCCAGAAGCTGTCCGCCAGGTAGCCGGCGGCGTGGCGCAGGCGGCGAAGCCCCGGCGGGTCGTCGGCGAACAGGCCGTCCGTCCAGGCCGCCATCTCCGCCCCGGCACCGGGGAAGCGGCCGAAGTGCTCCTCGTAGCCGCGCGCCAGGCTGATGAGCGGGTCCTCCATCTGCATGGCGTGGGGCAGGTTCTCGAAGAACCAGCCCTCGCGCATGCCGTAGATGGAGAACACGAGTCGTTCCGGCTGCGTCGCCTCCACCAGCTTGTGCAGCGCCGCGGCGCCGAAGGGGACGTGCTGCGCCCGGCGCTTGGAGATGCCGTCCACCTTGCGCAGGGTGTCGGGATCGCGCCTGGCCAGGGTCGCCAGCAGCGACAGGGCGGCATCGCGGTCCAGGCTGAAGTTGTCCAGCACCTGCAGCGGATAGTCGGATTCCGCCATGCACGCCCGCGCCACGGCACGCCACGTGCCGCCCACGGCGTAGACGTTGCGGCCGCGCAGATCGCCCATCCAGTCGAGGGTCTTCACGGCGTCGTCGATGAGGCCGGCCACCCGCTTGGGCTTCTTGCCGGCGCGCTCCATGAGGCGCAGGACGCCGAGCTGGAAGCTGGCGTAGGCGCCGTAGCGCCCCTGGCCCACGTCCACCAGATCGAGGCTGCCGCCGCCCAGGTCGGCCACCAGGCCGTCCGCCTCCGGCTTGCCGCACAGGACGCCGGCGGCGGCGAGCTGGGCTTCCTCCTCGCCGGAGAGGATGCGGATGGGGACGCCGAAGCGGCGCTCCACGTCGCGGCAGAAGTGGGGGCCGTCCGTGGCCTCGCGCACCGCCGCCGTGCCCAGGATGTCCAGCCGCTGCACCCCCATGCTGCCGGCCAGGGCCGTGAAGCGGCCCAGGGCGCGATGGGCCAGCACCACGCCGTCCGGGTCCATGCGGCCCGTTTCGTCCAGGGTGCGGCCCAGGGCGCAGGTCTCCTTCTCGTTGAACAGCGGCATGGGAATCCGCCGCCCGCCCTCGTAGACCACGAGGCGCACGGAGTTGGAGCCCAGGTCCACCACGCCGACAGTGTCGCGGCCTTCGGGATTGGCGGGGGCGAAGGAGACCATGCTTATCCCTGTGTCGCCGTGTCAGGGCATGTCGAGGGCCAGCTCCGGCGCCGGCCGGCCGCGTTCCACCGCGGAACCGCGGCCCGAAAGGCTGGGGTTGGTCATGAAATAGGTGTGGGCGCAGAAGGGCTCTTCGTCCCACGCCGGCTGGATGCGGCTGTAGGAGCCGTCGGCGTTGAGCACCCATGTCGCCTGATTGTCCTTCAGGTTGGCCACCATGATCTGGTCCAGCACCTGTTTGTGCACCGTCGGGTTCTCGATGGGCACCATGGCCTCCACCCGCCACGTCAGGTTGCGCGGCATCCAGTCCGCCGACGATATGTAGACCAGGGCATGCCGCGACGGCAAGGGGTGACCGTTGCCGAAAGCGGCGATGCGCGAATGCTCCAGGAAGCGGCCCACGATGCTGCGCACCCGGATGTTCTCGGAAAGCCCCGGCACGCCGGGCCGCAGGCAGCAGATGCCGCGCACCACCAGGTCGATCTGCACCCCTTCCCGGGAGGCGCGGTAGAGGGCATCGATGACCTCGGCATCGACGAGGGCGTTCATCTTGGCCCAGATGCCGGCGGGGCGGCCGGCGCGGGCATGGGCGATCTCGTCGTCGATGCGGTCGATGATGTCCCGGCGCATGGTGATGGGCGCCACGGACAGCTTGTCCAGCCGCTCGGGCAGGGCATAGCCGGTCATGTAGTTGAAGGTGCGCGCCGCGTCCATGCACAGGTCGCTGTCCACGGTGAAGAAGGACAGGTCCGTGTAGATCTTCGCCGTGATGGGGTGGTAGTTGCCCGTGCCGTAGTGGACGTAGGAGCGCAGGCCGCCGCCCTCGCGCCGGACGGCCAGGGTGATCTTGGCGTGGGTCTTCAGCTCCAGGAAGCCGAAGACCACCTGCGCCCCCGCCCTTTCCAGCTCCCGGGCGAGGCGGATGTTGGCCTCCTCGTCGAAGCGCGCCTTCAGCTCCACCATGGCGGTGACGGACTTGCCCGCCTCCGCCGCCTCGATGAGCGCCTTGACGATGGGCGAATCGCGGCTGGTGCGATAGAGGGTCTGCTTGAGGGCGACCACATTGGGATCGTGCGCCGCCTGGCGGATGAATTCCACCACCACGTCGAAGCTCTCGTAGGGGTGGTGGATGATGAGGTCCTTCTGGCGGATGGCGCTGAAGATGTCGCCGCCGAAGTCGCGGATGCGCTCGGGATAGCGGGCGTGGTGATCGGCGAAGAGCAGGTCCGGGCGCTCCTCCGTGATGACTTGGCTGACGTCCACGAGCCCCAGGCGGCCCTCCAGGCGGAAGACGTCCTCGGCGTCCACGTCCAGCTCGTCCGTGACCAGCCGCAGGAGGTCCTCGGGGATGCCGGCGTTCACCGTCAGCCGGATGACCTCGCCGCGCCGGCGCTGCCGGAGGGCCGATTCGAAGACCCGCACCAGGTCCTCCGCCTCCTCGTCGATCTCCATCTCGCTGTCGCGGATGACCCGGAAGAAGCCGTAATTCACCACCGTGAAGCCGGGAAAGAGGTGCTTCAGGTTGAGCGCCACCGCCTCCTCCACCGGCAGGTAGCGCACGGTATCGCCCGGCAGCCGGATGAAGCGGCCCACCTGCGCCGGCAGGGGCACCAGGGCGCGCAGCAGGTCGCCCTCTTCCTCGCGGGCGAGCTGGAGCACCATGGCGAACCCCAGGCTGGGGATGAAGGGGAAGGGGTGCGCCGGGTCGATGGCCAGCGGCGTGAGCACGGGGAAAACGTGCTCCAGGAAACGGTCCTCCAGCCAGCGGTGGTCCTCGGCGGAGAGGCTTTCCACGTCCACCACGCTGATCCCCTGGTGGTCCAGCAGGCTGCGCAGGTCGCGCCAGCACCGCTGCTGTTCCTCCATGAGCCGGCGGCCCTTCTCGTTGATGGCCTGGAGCGCACGGCCCGGGGGGAGGCCGTCCTTGGAGGGCGTGATGACCCCCCCCTCCCCCTGCCCCTTCAGGCCGGCGACGCGCACGGAATAGAACTCGTCCAGGTTGGAGGCCGAGATGGACAGGAAGCGCAGCCGCTCCAGGAGCGGATGCTCCGTGTTGTCCGCCTCCTCCAGGACGCGGAAATTGAAATCCAGCCAGGAAAGCTCGCGGTTGATGAAGCGCTCGCGCGACCCGGGGTCGATCGCCGGCGGCCGGTCATTGGCGGCTTCGCGGGTTTCCGGCGCGGTGGACAAGGGCTACCTCCAGCGGTGTGCAGGAAAAGCGTCACAACAAAAACGGCAACGCCCTGTTGGCGTCGCCGGTGTGTCCGGGCAGAATAGGCCATGCGCCCGCACGGGCCAAGGGCCGCCCCCGGCTGTAAAAGAGGTTTCATGAAGACCCTGTCCCTCCTGCGCCACGCCAAGTCGAGCTGGGACGATCCCGCCCTCGACGACGCCGAACGCCCGCTGGCCGACCGCGGCCGCGCCGCCGCCCCGCGCATGGGGCGCCACATGGCGGACAACGGCCCGCGCCCCGACACCATCCTGTGCTCGCCGGCGCGGCGCACGCGCGAGACCCTGGCGCTCCTGGGCGATCCGGGCCTGGACGTGCCCGTCCGGTTCGATCCCGCCCTCTACGGCGGCGGTCCGGACGCCGTGCTGGACCGGGTGCGGGCCGTGGACGACGCCGCCGGCCACGTCCTGGTCATCGGCCACAACCCGGACCTGGAAAGCCTCGCGGCCGAGCTTGCCGCCCGCGACGGCAGCAGCGACGCCGACGCCCTCGGGCGCATGGAACGGAAATACCCCACGGCGGCCCTGGCGGTCTTCCGGGTCCCGGCCGATTCGTGGGCGGACGTGCGGGCGGGCGGGTGCCCCCTTCTGGGCTTCACCCGGCCGAAGGATCTTTGACTTAACGAGTTCCGATCAATGACCCGACAATCGCTTCCATGACCGGCGGGCATACCGCGTTGCCCAGCATATTTATTTTTTCCCGCCGGGATCCACAAATCAAGTCGAAATTGTCTTTGAATCCCATGGCGCGTTTCAGTTCGGGTACCTGGAGCATCCTCATGACCTGTTGTCCGTTCCGCCAATCTACCAAAGCGAAACGGTCAAGTGTTGTGATCGTTCGCAACGGCCTGTCCAGATCTTGCCAACCGCCGCCGCCATCGCTACCATAATAAACAATCAGATAGGGGACCTTTTTACCAAGCTGATCCACGGCTCGCTGACCACGCGCCAACGTACTGGTTGCCCGTTGCCCGTTATCCAAGGGCCCGCATTTCCAAGCATCGACCCGGTCCAGGATGTTCCTTGCCGGAGTGGCTGTCTGTCCCTCGCGTTCCGGCGGCAGTTTCGGTTCTCGCTTCCGATCGCCAACAAGGAACAATCTTCTGCGCGTTTGAGGAACCCCGAAATCCGCTGCATCCATAACTTTTTCTTCTAAATAATATTCTTCTTTCAGTCTCATCTTTAGATTTTCATAGCCTTTCCACTGGCGCATCTGCTGAACATTCTCGACGACAATCCATTGTGGCCGGTACTCCTCCACAAAAGCGAAAACGTGATATGCGGTTTTCCGGCTTTCTTCGTCCCGCTCTCTTCCACCTTTCGCACAGGTATGGCTTTTGCATTCCGGCGAAGCCAGCAGGAGGTCCACCCTGGAAGTCGCTTCCTTCAAACGACCCGGAACTTTCCCGTCCAACCGCTCATTAAACGAAAGAGCGGACGAAAAATTTTTTTCAAAAGTGGTCAAGGCTTTGTCCCACGCATCGACACCCGCTACCACGTCAGCGCCCGCTGCTTGCGCACCGGAGCTGCTGCCACCTATCCCGCAGAACAGGTCTATTGCATTTATATTTTTCACCTATATCTCCTGTATATCGCTTTTACGTTCTTTCGCCACGCACTTCCAGAATGTCCCAAATACGCCTGCCGCAAGCTTCAATATCATCACTCAGATCATGTTCCCAGAACCGTACCACCGTCCACCCCCACCGCCGGAGCTTTCGGTGATTCTTTCTGTCCCTTTTTCTGTTCCTCTCTATTTTTTCCTCCCATTTTGGGGAAAGTTTGTCTTTCCATGCCGGAAACCGCCAGCCGTGCCAAAAATCGCCATCGACAAATACAGCGATCTTTTCCGAGCGGAATACGAAATCCGGTGTTCCGGGAAGGTCCTTTGCGTGCTCTTCCCACTCCAGCCCCAGTCGCGCCATCTCGGCAGCGAGGGCACGTTCCGGCCCGGTATCCTTCCCCCGGATTCGCGACATGACGCGGCTCCGGGTTGCCGCGTCCACGAAATCCCCTTTGTGTCTTCTCGTTTGCCTTTCGCTGTCCATCCGTCACGAAACGGTCATGACGCCCGGCCGGCTTCCGTGCCGCGCGAGCCACGCCTGGATATCCAGGAGCGTATTCCGCCGCACCCGTGCCATCGGTTTTAGTTCTACGTCGCTCAGATTGTCCCGGGCCGTCTGCACATGAGCGTTCAGGACCAAACGATATACGCCGCCACAGCCCTCTTCGGGAAAAACCCTTTCCGGGAAATAGAGCGGACCAGCCTGTTGCCACAGGTAATCAGCCCGCCCAAGCAACCCGCCCGCTTGTTCCTCAGGCACCAAGCACCCACCAACGAAACGGGGAAGCGATACTTTACCTTGTGCATGGTCACAAAACGGTGAAACTTCCACGATAATTGGCACTAATTTATCTAAAGAATCATCTGAAGATGTTGTTCCAAATAATTCTTTATGGTTGCAGGCATTGTATGATATAATACTATCATTAACCGCTTTAAAAATCGTGCCTGGACGCATAGGCTCGCCATCCACTGCCTCAAAAGACAGATTTATAAAAGCGTTGAGGTTGCCAATCAAATCATCAGGCAACCGATTTGTTTTTTCATTTAGAATGCCCTCTTCAATTTCCTCAAAAACCTTTTTGACGTCTTTATTAGAAAGAGAAATTTCTTCGTCATTCTCCCCTTTAACTATATTTACACGAAAACTTGCGCGATGTTTCGCCTGTTTTACAAACTGCGCGTTCTGCGCCGCTCCGCGTATTTCTTTGATATCCTTCTCAACACCATCTAATATATTTTTGAATTTTTCGGCCGCTTCTTTGATTTCCTTTAATTTTTTAGATTGATTATACTCCATCCGATCTTGCTGCACGGCGCTCAGTGCATCGAACAGAGCATCTATGCTAGCTTTGCCATCAGTCGCTCTCCTCTCTTTCGCTCCTGACGCGAGCACGGAAAGCACCGTCCTTAACGAATTTTCTATTTTGTCGTTTTGCTCGTCTGGTTCTTGTGCTCCCGCACCGAGCGCTATTTCGGTCAAAGAACCTAACGTGTCGTTGGTCGCTTCATGCACAACCTGCTCCCAAAATGCCAGCAGTCTGCTCGCCACTTTATTTTCTGTCAACTCATTTATTTTCGATTTTATTAAGTTCACTACTTCATCGTTATTGTCATAATGTGGCTTTTCTATAGATTCTACAAACATTATTTTATTTCTGTCTAAATTGTTATATATAAAACTAGTGAAATCCTCTATTTCTTCTGTATATTTTGTAAAACAAAATATGCCAACGGTGCTTGGCGGATGCTGTCCAATAAGCTGACAAAGATAATCTGCGGCATGACGCGCAGGTGCATCATCGGTTACCTCATCCGACATGTGCATATCCATGAAGGCAATGCGAACCCCGTCCAGTTGGTTGTCGCCGGGACCACCGGATGGCGGGGTCCCGTCAAAATACGCGCACCCGATCCCCGAGTCAGATAAAGCCCGAATGACAGGAACAATCTCTTCAAAATTATCATCAACAACCAGCGCCTTCGCCGTGTTCTCGGCTAACTGCATTTCACTCCTCCGGGAATTTCAGCGCCACGACCGCACCGTCACATTGTGAGGGGACCTCAACATCTCCGTGCTCGGGGAACATCAAGGTACCGCCATGTACCTTCATAACC
>CAJXLG010000087.1 GCA_913055885.1 uncultured Rhodospirillales bacterium | reverse complement strand
GACGGCGGCCACCCCTACATGGTCTTGCTCCCGGTGGGGTTTACCGTGCCGCCCCTGTTGCCAGGGGCGCGGTGCGCTCTTACCGCACCGTTTCACCCTTGCCGGCCCCGCGGGGTCCGGCGGTCTGTTTTCTGCGGCACTTTCCCTGGGGTTCACCCGGGCGGACCGGTTCACCCCCGCCGGGCGTTACCCGGCACCGTGTTCCCGTGGAGCCCGGACTTTCCTCCCCCCGCGCCGGCGCGCGGGGAGCGGCCATCCGGCCGTCTGGCCCCGGGTCGAATATAGCCGCGCGGGCGCTCCGTTTCCAGGGGCCCTTATTCGCGGCGGCGGGCCTTCTTTCCGGAGTCGCGCGCGGCAGGCGGGGCCAGGTAGGCGCGCTGGCGCAACAGGGTGTGCAGGCCGGCGATGCCGAGGGCGGCGAAGATGCCGAAGGCGACGGCGCCCGGCCAGTGGATGAGCACGCCGTCGGTCAGGGCCCAGGTGTGAGCGTCGCGTCCCGCGTCCGTCCCCGAGGGAGCCAGCACAAACTGAAAAAAGGCGGCCAGCAGCAGGAGCGGAAAGCCGTAGACGGTCAGGGCGGTGATGGTCTGGTTGGCGCGCACGGCGGCGCGCCCCCGTATGCTTTCCTGCAGGCGCTGGGCATGGTCGTAGACCTGGGCCAGCTCGTCGCGCACGCCCCAGGCCGTTTCCAGCCGCTCGCGGAAACGGGCGGCTTCCGGCCGGCCTTCCGGGGTGTCCGTATCCGTCATGGTGCGCTGGACGTCGGCCCGGGTGGCGGCCAGGTCCTCCAGGAGGGTGCTCAGGGGGCCGGTGACGCGCCGGTCGGCCAGGACCTCGCTTGCCTTCGCGGTGAGGCGGTTGAGGTTGCGGCGCGCGTCGCACGCCGTGTGCAGCCGGTGCACGGCATTCCGGCATTCGGCCCACAGGGCGGCCACCGGGAGATCCTCGTTCTCCCAGTCGTCGAACAGGAAAACACCGTCATGATGGATAATGGCGATGCCGCCCGTGAGGTGGACCTCGTCATAAGCCCCTTCGCGTGGCAGGTCCGTCAGCCGGACGGCGTCCGTCTCCGGCGGCAGGGCGGCCCGGGCGGCGAAATAGCGCAACAGGGTGGGCGACAGCAGGAAGGCATCGCCGTCCTCGTTCAGGTTGCGCACGGCCAGGAAGCCTTTGGCGGGGGCGTGGGCTTCCGGGGCGGGGGATTCGGGCGCCTCTGCCGGGCAACAGCGCCGCGGCCGGCAATCCACCAGCGGCGTGGGCGCTTCGGCGTTGCCGTCCACGTCCAGGGGGAGCACCCGGATGGACCGGGCCGGATTGTAGCACCGCCAGATGGCCTCCAGGACGGCGGGCCATTCCACGCGCCGGCCGGGCCGCCCGTCCGGCAGGGTGCGGGGCGCGGCCACCAGGGTGTGGGTGCCGTGATCGTCCCACCAGGGCTGGTTGGGCCCGTCGCCGTGGGGATAGCTGCTGATGGGGCGCGGGTCATCGCGGGGACGGCCGTCCGCGGCCCAGGCGGCGTCCTCCAGGCGTTCCAGCTCGTGCCACAGGGCCGTCAGGTGGGTGCCGGTGGCCGGGTCCACGGAGACGACCACGTCGTCGCCGGTCCCCTTCAGGGCCGGGCGGTGGACGGCCATGAGGCCGAATCCCTGGCCCGTCCACGTGGCGTCGTAGGCACGTCGCAGGAAGACCTTGTCGGCCCCCAGGGCGGCCTGTTCGGTGCTCAGGTAGGCGTCCACCAGAAGGCTGCGTGCGGCGTTCCCCACCATGGGCAGGACGAGCTGGACCGTCTCGGCCGACTGGATCTGTTGGTCCACATACTGTTTTTCCTGGGCCAGATAGGCCGACGCCCGCCGGTATTCGGGGCTCAGGGGGACGCCGGCCAGGTTCCCCGGGTCGTCCGTGTGCCGCAGCAGATGGGTGACGAAACGCAGGACGAGCAGCCAGGCATGGGCGTACTGCTCGTGCGATGGGCCCGGGGCCTGGCCGTGGCTGTCGTGTGGGCCCGCGTCGGCCAGGCTGTGCGCCAGGGCCGCGTGCAGCGGCCCCCAGGCGGCCAGGGGGTCGGGCCCGGCGTGGATGTCTCCCGTTTCCCAGCGTTCCACGTATTCCAGCCAGGCGGCCGGGAGCCGGCGGGCGGGAACCCCCCATAACCGGGCGGCGAAGAGGGTGAGGGCCAGGGCGCTGTCCGGCGCCGCGTCCTCCACCACCAGCCGCACGCCGGTGAGGTCGAGCCGCCCGTCGTGCAGGGGCACCCGCCGCAGCCACTGATCCCAGAGGGATTCCGGTGGCCGGGCCACGAGGCCGGTGACCGAGTGCCAGGTCCCCGGCCATACGGCGTTGATGCCCTTGTGCTGAAGGCACACGCCCCGGTGGTCCACGGGCTGGTCGCCGCGCTGCCAGCGGCCGGTGCCCACCAGGATCTCGCCGGCCGCCGACGACGGCGCGCCGGGCTGGAAGCGCACGTCAAGCGAATCGGGTGCCAGGGTGTCGAGGTATCGGGCCCAGATGCCCAGGAAGTCCCGCAGCTCGGGCATGCCTGTCTCCTCTTCCGGCCGGTTCGGCCCGGCGACCCGTGCGACCGCCGCGTGCAGCGGCATCTGGCGTGCCGGCCCTTATAGCGCGTATTTCTGTTCCGTAACACATCTTATAACGGGGGAAAATCCGGTGTTGCATTTTCCTAAAACGTACCTGTAACGACTCGTACCCGTATAACGACGTATCGCGTGGCCGGGGCGGCCGGACCCGCCGGGATCGGTCCTGCGCGTCAGCAAGGGGGGTAAAACATGGGCGAAGGCAAAAGCGTCCGCCGGCGCATCCTGCACCACGGCGAGAACCTCTCGCCTGCGGGAAGCGAACCAACCGATCACGCCGCCATCCTCGATCGACTCCTGCACGACACGGTGCGGGGCTTCGTGGAGGACGGCGGCTCGGCCCGAGACCGCAAGGGGGAGACCCAGGACGCCGGCTGGGCGGACAGTGGCCACGGCGCGCCCGCCCGGGGGCCGGTGAACCCCACGATTCACGCGGTGGACGCTGCCGGCTCCAGCGTCTCCCGCAAGACCTCCGAGGTGGCCGCCTTCTTCTGGGCCTGTGCCACCCGGCTGGCCCGGGGCGACTGGCAGCGCAAGGTGGAAGGCGGGCCGCTGGCGCTTTTCCAGAAGCCCCGGCTCATCGCCGATTTCAGCCTGTGGCGCCGGGAGTATTCCAGCGCCGTGCTCGTCGGGGAGCCGCACGGCCGCGCCGGGGATGATCTGGCCGACGCCCTGCGCGATCTGTGCCTGAGCGAATCGCCCGTGGATGACGCCCGGACCCAGGCGGAAATGACGGTGGCGGCCGAGGGCGTGGACCCGGAGTCCGACTGGTCCGGCCGCGATGCCGGCGGCGAGGAGGTCTTCTACCAGCTCGTGCGGCCGCTGGCGCAGCACCTGCACGCCACCCTTTTCGCCGCCGGCCAGGAGCATGATCGGGAGACCGGGGCGGAAAGTTCAAGGCGGGGCCCGTGGCACGCCGTGAACAGCTTTCAGCGCAGCCGCCTGAAAACGTGGCAGGGCTGGCTGGAACAGGCGGATGGCCGCCGGGGGCGCACGCCGCTCCAGTTCTATCCCTACCTGGGCATGGAGGTGAGCCGCACGGGCGGCGAGCTCTTCGTCGCCGCCGTGTCCTATGCCGACACGGTCTTCATCGACGAGAACGTGCCCGACAGCCACCGCCTGCCCAACGTGGTCTTCGGCATCTTCGACATCTCCGGCCTGGGCGGGCTGGGGGAGAACCATTTGCGCACCCTGCGCCCGGTGCTCCATCAGACCCTGGGCCGCCTCGCCGGCACCACCATGGCCTACAGCCGCTACAAGGCCCTGAACACGGCGGCCGGCGAGGCGTCGGAAATCAGTCGCTACTGGTACAGCCAGGGCGTCCTGAACCTGATGCAGGAGGACGAGGCCCAGGGTGCTTTCGAGAGCGAGGACCCGCTGGCGTTCTGGGAACGCTTCGTCGAGGAGATCCTGTGCGCCCGGGTGCCCGGCGTGCGCAACGTGGAGACCTATCCCTTCGACCGCGCCATCCTCATCAACGCCACGGGGGCGGGCGAACAACAGGGGGGCGGCACCCTGCGCATGCGTGTCCTGGAATCGGCCCTGCGCAGCAGCGACGCCAACACCCTCAACCAGTACCTCACCAGCCCGGAAAGCAATGCCCTCGGCCTGGGGCTGGAATCCTTCAACGTGACGGACAAGGTCCTCAAATGGCGCATGGACCTGGAAGCCGTCCACGACGAAAGCACCGGCCGGGTCTACCTGCAGGGCACCGGCCTGGAGCCGCAGCCGCTCGCCGCTTCCCACGAGGATACGGGGGTCGCCCACGGCGACGCCCAGGCGGCCCGGATCGAGCGCAAGTTCAGCAACCTCTACCGGCTCCTGGGCCGCGAGGGCGTGGACCCGGATCAGGTGCGCGAGCTGCAGCGGCCGCTGTGGCCGGAATTCGACGACGAGGGCCTGTGCTATCACTACCAGCACGGCCTCGACCTGGACCAGGACCTGCCGGCCGTGGACCGCCTGCGCGACGCGGTCTTCCGGGCCCAGTGGGCGCGCTACGACGATGCCCTGGGCCAGCTCGAGGAACGCACCGGGGCCGATTTGCGCTCCAAGGGGCCGCCCGCCATCGAGAGCTGGGCCAAGGTGGTCCACGTGGCCTTCGAGCCGCGCCGCCACGCCAACAACATCGCCGGGGAGCAGCAGACGCTCCCCGACCAGGAGCGGTTCACCCTCCTGCTCATCGCCGACGAGGACACGGAAAAGAGCAGCCCGGAGCTCCAGGCCGAGCGCAAGGACCTGCACCTGGTCATCCAGGCGGTTCTGCGCCAGCGCTACCGTGACCGCTGGCGCCAGCAGACGGCGCTCCACCGGCAGCGGGACGTGGTATCCCAGACGGTGCGCGCCTTCGTGCACATGTTCAAGGACGCCAACCTGTCCCACAAACAGCGGGCCGCCCTGGAGCAGATGGACGACAGCATCCGCAACCTGTTGGAGATCCTGGGTGGGGCAACGCCGGCGGCGCGGCGCTTCGCCACCGGCGGCGATGGGATCATGCACTACCTGCTTAACCACGTGACCGAGCCGCAGGCCCCCGAGACCCCCGAACGCAGCATCACGGACCGGCTGCTGGCCGATCGGGATGCCGCCATGGCGGAGCTGGAACAGGCCATGAACCGGCCCGCCGTCCACTACCAGCCCGTCGATCTGCCGGTGCTCACGGCCCAGCTTCCCGACCGCGTCGCGCGCGAGGCCTTCCGGGTGGTCTACAAGAACGCCGTGGAGGCGGCGGCCCTGGCCGACCATCCGGCCCCGGCGGTGACCGTCAGCGTCATGGCGCGCCCGGCGAGCGGCGAGGAGGAACGCTGGTACCTGGACATCATCGTGGTCAACGACTGCGACCCGTTGACCGAGGAGGTCCTGGCCAGACTCAACGCCGACCAGCCGACGCAGATGGGCCACAACAAGCGCAAGGGCGGCGCCTCCATGGGGATCGGGGTGTTCACGGCGCGCACCCTGCTGCGGAGCGGCCTGGGGCGCGGCGCCGATATCCGCTACACCCTGCACGGCCGCGAGCGGCTGGAGGCCCGCATCAGCCTTCCCGTCCAGCGCGAGACCGTGCGCCCGCGCGCCGCCGGGTCCGAGGAGGCGGCCCCGGCGGACGCCGCCATCGAGACCGGCTCCTGGGTCCTCTACCTGGAAGACAATCCCGAATGCGGCGAGCCGAGCAGCAGGCTCCTCACGGCGACCCTGGGCGGCCGCGGGTACACCGTGCGCTGGGTGAGCTGTGTGGAAGAGGCGCGCCGGCTGATGGATCGGGCGCTGCCGGCGCTGGCCATCCTCGACATGCAGGTGCCCTACCACGCCCATGACGAGCACGCCGCCAACAACGGTCCGTATTTCCTGAAACACCTGCTGCGCACGGCGGCCGGGGAGGGCCACCAGCCGCCGGTGTGGGTGGTGACCAACCACACGGGAAGCGCCGTCCGCGAGGAGCTGGCGGACGAGGCCCGGGCGGAGAAGTACGGCTACCGGGTGGCCGTCGGCGAGCCCGGCGCCCTGTTCCCGGAGGAGGCCGGTGTCTGGATCCTGGAATCCGTCAAGGATCTCAACAAAGCGGAGGGGGTACGAGCCTTGTTGAACGACGTGCCGGCCGCCGGGAAACCCGCCGGCGAGGCGCTGGCGCACGACCGGGTCGATGCGGTGCCCGCCGTTTTCGGGCCGGAGGGCGACTTCGACACCGTGGCCCAGCAGTTCATGGAGCGTCACAAAGGAACGCCGCAAAGCTGCCGCGAAATCCTGATCGGACAGCGGGAAACGGAATCCCTGGAAGCGGTGGCGGCGGCGTGCGCCGAATGGTTCCATCACGCCGAGCTTCCCAACCTGTTCTATCCGGAGGACACGGCGCCCCTGCATTCGGCCACGGCCCACCGGGTGGTGGTCCTCAATCTCCGCATGCCGCAGCCTGTCCTCGGGGACATGGACGTCCGCTTCCGCTACTGGGCGCTGCGCCGCAACATCCTGCCGCTGTCGAAAAACGTCGAGGCCGGGACCATCGCCAACCTCTGGGCGACCCTGCCGCACGACCGGAAGGGCCCCCTCAGCGTCCTGCGTCACGACATCAAGAATCTTTCGGGAACCGGCGGCAACGACACGAGCCTGGAGGAGGCCATCGCCCTCACGGAGCGCCTGGACGCGGCGCTGGCCTGGCCCGACGAGGGCGATCCGGTACTCGATCGGGCAGCGAAAACGGGCGCGGACGCTCTCGCCGCCGCGCTGCACAACCCCTCGGCGGCGGGCCCGCCCGTGCACGAGGTGGGCGGCATGCTCAACGACCTTCTCAAACTCGTGCGCACCATCGCCGAGGACCCGCGTTTCCAGGGCGACAAGGCGGCCCGCAAGGTGGCCGGGATGGACCAGCCCGTGGATATCCTGCGGCGCATCCTGACGGCCGAGGAGCCGTTGACATGACCGGGGCTTCTCATTCCGAGGGCATCCTGCTCTGGGTGGACGACGACCTGGAGGTGGCGGAGCTGACGGCCGGGGACCAGGGCCCGGATCTCTGGGACCGCACGTTCGGTTCGGCCGAGTCCCGGGTGTTCCGGCTCCTGGGGCTGCATCTCGACGTGGCGCGCAGCGTCGAGGGTGCCCTGGAAGCCATCCAGGCCTACCGGGAAGCGGAAGGGCCGAATACGTTCGTAACGGCCGTCGTGGACATGTGCATTCCCTACTGGGACGACTTTTCCGACGATCCCCTGTTGGTCCACGGCCTTCATGTGGCGCGCACGCTCAAGGACGCCGGCATTCCTTTCCGGATCCTGAGCTCCCGGGTGGATGCCATCGACGAACTGCCGGCCCACGGCCTGGAAGCCACGCCCTATTACCGGAAGCAGGTGGAGGGCGGCCGGCCCATGATGCCCGAAGAACTGTCGCGGGCGATCCTCTCCGATTTCAAGGAACAGATCGACTGGATCAATATAGCCAATATATATTCCGACATATCCCGCTTCTGCTGCATGAAAATCGAAGACGTCGGACATCAGGACATTATAAACCCGCATTATTACTTTCCGTTTTTCGGGATATACCAGGACTTCCTTGAGCGGTGGGAAGGCCGCCCGTTGCCGTGTGATGGCCGCCTCAACATCGTCCTGCGGGCGTCCCTGGACCATTCCGACACCTACGTCGGCCAGTGCGTCCTCCTGGCCCTGAGCCAGTGCCACTTCGCCGGTTTCCTGAACCACGCCGAGCCGGTACAGATCTATTCGCACGATCCCTGCGGCCGGGACCTGTTGCGGGCCAAACAGGCGGAACAGGAAACCCTCGTCGTCTCCATCATCCGCATTGATCCGCGGGCGGAGACGCCGGAGCATCTCAAGAGAGTCATCGAGGAGCAGCGGGGCAAGGCCACGGTCTACGTGATTCCCAACGACGAGCGGGCCGAGCCGTTCCTGGATCTGCTGCCGCGCGACCGGTGGTCGATCCACGATGACCTTCCCGGGACCCACAGGAGCGGCTCCACTTCCCGGCAAGCCCTCATCAGGAAGGGAGCCGTCTTCGTTTTCCAGAGCAGCCGGCTTCGGCGCGCCCGGGACGCGGTGAGCGCCGGACGGCTCTATCGCGAGCACCCCGAGGTCGCCATGGACCCGGTCCACTGGTACGCCTTCCTGGAACGGGAGAACAGCCTGAACGAGATCGGGGACCACACGCAGATTCTGGAAGCTCTTGTCGAGGCCATGGCGCGCCTGGAGGACCTGCCGGACACGAGCAAGGCCCGGGTGCGGGATGGCAGGCCGTTGCCGCCCGAAGAACTGCTGCCTGTCGGTGGCGCGGTCCCGGAGGTCCCGGGGCGGGAACGCGCGCAGGTGGTGGCCGGCGCCCTGGATGCCTGGCTGCGTTCGTCCTGGCGCTTCCCGCATGGCGCGGCCATCGACGACGCCGGCGGGGCAAGCGAAGACAATGGGATCCACCGGGAATGGGAGGACTTCGCCCTGAAAGTCCTGGATCGGCTGGTGCGCGATTATCGCGCCATGGTGCCGGACGACCCGGGTGGCGCCGGGACACCGTTGCACCAGGTGGTTGCCTTCATCGAGCACCCGGCGATCGCCGCCCTGATCCGGGGCGAAACGCCGGAAACCCCGGCGTGGGAGGGCATCGAGGGCCTGCGCTGGCCCTATCAGACCTATCCCATGCCCCTGGCGCTCAACAGAAAGCTCAAGGCCGCCGGCTGTCATCTCTGGGTGCAGAGCGACACCTTCGATGTGGCGACGGTCCTTCCGGACAGTGGCCGGGCGTATCGCGCCCTGGATCACCTGGTGGCGGAGCAGTAGGCACGGCTCGACTGGCTCCACGAGCGCGTGCCCCATCTGCCCGCCGGCTGGCGGCAGTCCCTTGGGCACCTCACGGACGTGGTCCGCCGCCGCCGGGTCGCGGAGGCCTGGAACGAGGCGCCCGGCGACGTGTGGAACGCCCTGATGAGCCTGCAGCGCAACGCCCTGCGGCTGAGTGTCATCGTCCATCTGCTCCTCGCCGGCAGGCCCGTGGACCGGAAGCCGGAGAAGAAAAAGGGCCATGATGCCGGGATCCTGCAACAGGTAACGGCGGCGGGCGGCTCGGGCGAGCTGGTGGGCAAGGTACGCGGCCATCGCCGGGCCCTGCGGGGCAGCGTCCTGTGGCCCCGTTTCCAGGACGGCCACGTGTGGACGGAGACGGCGGACCGGATCGCCCATTTCGCCCGTATGGGCGAGGGGCTGGCCGGCCACCTCGGGGCCGAGACCGCCGACGAACGGCTCTGCACCATGAGCCGTTGCCTGGCCCACATGATCCACACGGTGGGAAAGGCCGACGCCGGGGACGACGGCCTGGACGGGCGGGAGCGGGCCACGGCGTTCCGGCATCTCATGGGGATGCTGGACGCGGCCCTGGACGACGAGGCCTGGTTCCCGGGCACGGACACGGAGACGGGCGCCGCCCTGTTCCTCGATCCCCGCAGCGATGCCGCGGAACGTTTCCCCGCGGGCACCATGCCGTCGCTTTTCGGCACCCGGGCCGACTTCCTGTGGCAGGGCCTGGATGCGGCGCACGACCTGCGCCGGGCGATGATGGGCCAGCGGTATTACGACGGTTATGCCTTCCTGGCCGGCATGGTGGACCTGCGCAACGCCGGCCGCGACCAGCACCGCCCGGCCTTCCGGGTGCCCGTCGTCGAGGCGATCCTGCAGATCCTGGTGTGGAGCGCCGAGGGCCTGGTCGCCCAGCTCAAGCTCGCGCTGCATGCGGCCGGTCGGTCCGACCTTGCCGACAACCTGCCGCTCAGCCGTCTGGTGCTGGCCCTGCCCGAAGGCTTCCCGGCCGCCACTCCCGACCAGGTCGGCCGGGTCCTGCCCTTCCATGGAGACGACGCGATCCGCCCCCGTCAGCGTATCCGCGAGGCGCCCCTCGGGATCGCGCTGGAAGGCCGCGCGCCAGTCCTCGGGGTTCTGGAAGGTCATGGGGCCATCCCGCGAAAACCGTTGTCACGCGCCAAAGTCCGGGCGCTCCGTCATCCGGCGCAGCGCATCCATGTGCCGCCGCCGCTGTGTCTTGAGGTTATCCGTTTCCGGCCGATCGTCAACCACCGCCACGGCATGGACGTGCTCCGGCGTCAGCCGGAAAGCACGGTGCACCACCTCGGGGGCCGGGTCGTCGTTGCCGCTCAGCCGGACGCACCATCCCGAGTCTGCCACGGTTCCGGGCGCCGGTCGAGGCGATGGGTGGAACCATGCAGGGCGGATTCCTGAATCGTTAACGTAAGGTTAAGGAAGATCGATTCTCATGGCCAGGGGCAGCGAAGGAGGCCCA
>CAJXLG010000086.1 GCA_913055885.1 uncultured Rhodospirillales bacterium | reverse complement strand
CCGCCACTACGCCCGCGCTTTGCGGCGATCCGGGTGGACCGTCAGCGCTTGATATCTCTATAGAAATTTTCATGCTGTCCAAGCGCCAATAGCTTGAGGGTGTCTTCATCCGGTTGCGTATAGGCCAAAAGGCAAAGTTGCCCGGTCATGCGGAACTTGAAGACGCGAACGCCTGCAAGGTCGCCCACCTTGGGATCGCCTAAAAGTGGATTGTCAACGAGCGTGCGCACGGCGGTGTCGAGATCGGCCTTTTGGTTTTTGTGGAGCTTCTTAACCGTGCGCGCGAAACTCGGGGCGGTTATAACACGCATCAATCAAACGCGTAGGTTTCGCGCGCGTCTTCTTGCTGGGCGATCAGGATATCGCGAATCATGGTGAACGGCAGATCAGGATTGTCCTCGGCGATTTTGCCGATGCTCGACCAGTACTCAATCTGTTTGGGCACGGAGCGATGTTGCACATGACCGTGCCGACGGGCTTGTTCAACAAGCGTGTCCGAGAGTTTCACATTGATGGCCATGACTGCCTCACAGGTTTGCACGGGACCAAAATAAGCCATTACGGAGCAAAAGGGAACCTCGCTTGACGGAAACAACGCGCGTAGCCCGCGTAGGGTGGCTTCGCCACGCCCTCGGCGTGGCAAGCCACCTTGACGACGGATGCGCCCTAGACCTCCGGCGGCTCCACGTCGGCCCACAAGAGCCCGAAATCCAGCGCCACGGCATCGAAGGGCGGCAGGGCCGCTTCATCCGCCTCCACGGCCGTGCCGACGATGGTCCAGTGTTCGCCGTCCTGATTCGCCAGGGCCTCCACCGTCCGGGTCCCGGGATCCACCAGCCAACAGTGGGCCACGCCATAACGCGCATAGCGCGGCAGCTTGAGGAGGCGGTCCGTGCGCGCCGTACCCGGCGAGATCACCTCGCACACCCAGTCGGGTACCACCTCGAACCAGGTGGTCCCGGGCAATTCCGCCATGCGCTCGCGCCGCCAGCCCGCCAGGTCCGGCACCAGGATGTCCTCGCCCAGGTGCAGTTCCGGTTCGTCCAGGATGATCCAGCCCCCGGGGCCGCCGCTGCCCAGGTCGAACGGCGGCGTCACCAGGGCGCCGAGCGTGGACGCGCTCCGGGCGTGCCGCGGCGCCGGCCTGGGATGGGTCACCAGCTCGCCGCCGATGATCTCCCCCACCACGTTTTCCGGAAGGTCGTGCAGGTCCGCGTAGCGGGCCGGTCGGTTCGCGGTCTCTTCCGCCATGGCTGGCCTCCGGGATGGTCTCCCAGGATTCTCCGCCGCGCCCGCGCGGCGGTCAAGACGCCGCGTCGCCGCCCCCGCCCTTGCGGCCGCCCTTGGCGGCCTTGGGGTCGGCGACGATGGGGCGGTAGATCTCCACCCGGTTGCCCTCGGCCACGGGGTCGTCCAGCTTCACCACCCTGCCGAAGACCCCCACCTTCTGGCTTTCCAGGTCGATCTCCGGAAATTCCACCAGGATGCCCGAGCGCTCGATGGCCTGGCGCACCGTGGTGCCCTCGGGCACCTCCAGGTGCAGCCAGCTCTGCCGGTCGGGCCGGGCGTAGGCAACGCTCACCTTCATGGCGCCGGCTCCGCCGCCCGGGCGGCCACGGGGCCCGTCGCCGGCGCGCCCGCGCGCAGCCGCTCGTCGATGACCCGCTTGCCGGCCATGAGGAAGCCCACGGCCAGGAAGCCGCCGGGCGGCAGCACGGCCACCAGGGCGCCGTTGTAGTCGGCCACCACCACCGTCTCCAGCCAGGCAAAGGCGTCGCCCAGGAGCAGGTGGGCGTCGGCGAAAAGCGTCCCGTGGCCGATGATCTCGCGCACGGCCCCCACCACCACCAGCGTCAGGATGAACCCCACGCCCGTGGCCAGGCCGTCCACCACGCTGGGGCCCGTGGGGTTGCGCGAGGCGAAGGCCTCGGCGCGGCCCAGGATGATGCAGTTGGTGACGATGAGCGGAATGAACAGCCCGAGCACCGAATGCAGCTCGAACAGCCACGCCTTCATCACCATGTCCACCAGGGTGACGCAGGCGGCGATGACGAGGACAAAGACGGGAATGCGCACCTCGCGCAGGGTAAGCCGGCGCACCAGCGCCACGATGGCCCCCGTGGCCACCAGCACCACCGCCGTCGCCAGCCCCATGCCCAGGCCGTTGGTGGCGGTTCCCGTCACCGCCAGGGTGGGACACAGGGCCAGGAGCTGGGCGAAGACGGCGTTGTTGTCCCAGATGCCGTTGCGCACGATGGCGCCGTAGTCGGGCCTCATCCGCTCTCCCCCTCGTCCGTGGCATCCAGCGCCGGCGCATCCGTGGCGGCGTCGCCGCCGGCCGCCGGGTCGAGCAGGGCCGCCCGGTGCCGGCGGAAGAATAACAGACCGCGCCGCACTCCCGCCACCACGCCGCGCGGGGTGATGGTGGCGCCGGTGAACTGGTCGAACACGCCGCCGTCCTTCTCCACCGTCCACTGCCCGCGCAACGGGTTGCCCAGGGAGCGGCCCGTGAAATCCAGGATCCAGTCGCTCTTGCGCGCCTCGATGCGGTCGCCCAGGCCGGGGGTTTCCTGGTGGTCCAGGACGCGCACGCCGAGCACGCGGCCATGCCGTTCCAGCCCCATGAGCAGCCGGATGGGGCCGTTGTAGCCCGGCGCCAGCACCTGGAAGGCGACGGCGGTGACGGCGCCGTCACGCGTTCCCCGGTAGACGCGCACCGCGTCGCCCCTCGCCGTGCGCACCACCCGCGTGGCCCGGACCAGGGTGTTGTCGTAGGCGGTGGGCGGCACCACGCGGTTCAGGGTCCGGCGCAGCTCGGCCCGTTCGCGGCGCTGGATGGGGCCTTCCGTAAGCTCGTGCGCGGTGCCCAGGACGGCCGCCGCGATGAGGGCGAAGCCGCCCAGCACCACGGCCATGCGCGCCCCCTCGTTGGCGGGCAGGCGCGGCCTCACGGGCCACCTCCCCCGGCCAGGGGCCGGCCGTTGCGGTCGCGCCCCATGATGCGCGGCCGCGCCCAGCGGTCGATGAGGGGCGTGGCGGCGTTCATGAGCAGGATGCCGAAGCCCAGCCCCTCGGGATAGCCCGCCCACGTGCGGATGAGGAAGGTGATGGCGGCGGCCCCCGCGCCGAAGATCAGGTGGCCCGTGCGGCTCACCGGCGAGGTCACCGGGTCCGTGGCGACGAAGAAGGCGGCCAGCATCACCGACCCGGCGGAAAGGTGGAACAGCCCCGTGGGATAGTGCATGGGGTCGATCTGGTGGAACACCTCGGCCAGGCCGAAGAGCGTCCCCAGGAAGGCCACGGGGATGGGCCAGGAGATGGTGCGCACGGCCAGCATGAACAGCCCGCCGGCCAGCACCAGCCCGGCCGAGGTCTCGCCCAGGCTGCCCGGCACGGTGCCCGTGAGCAGGGCCTTCAGGGCGGGCACGGCGTCGCGCGCCTGGGGCACGGCGGCGCCGCCGTGCAGCGCCGTGCTCAACGCGTCCAGCGGCGACGCCACCGTCAGGGCGTCCACGGGCTGGGCGCCGCCGAAGGTGATCGCCAGCGCCTCCACGAAGCCGGGCGCCGCCGCCTCCCACAGGGGCACGGGGGCGATGTAGGTGGTCATGGGCACGGGGAAGGAGACGAGCAGGGCCACCCGCGCCACCATGGCCGGATTGAAGATGTTCTGGCCCGTGCCGCCGTAGACGTGCTTGCCCACCAGGACGGCGATGCCGGCACCCGTGACGCCGATCCACCAGGGCGCCCAGGGCGGCAGGGTGAGGGCCAGGATCCAGCCGGCGAGGACGGCCGTGCCGTCGGCCAGGCCGTCGGCCACCGGGCGCCCCGCCAGGTACAGGCCGAGGGCGTCGAAAGCGGCGGCGGCCGCCACCGTGGTGGCGAAGAGGAACACGGCCGGCCAGCCGAACTGGAGCAGGCCGAAGGCCGTCGCCGGCACCAGGGCCACCATCACCTGACCCATGATGCGGCCCAGGCTGGTACCGGCGTGGGTGAAGGGGGCGCTGCGCGTCGGGGTCCTCATGAGCCGGTGCGGCTCCCCTGGTCGGCCACGGGCCCGGCCGCCGCGGGATCGGCCTTGCGCGGCGCCTCGCCGCCCTGCTGCTCCGCGTCCTGCTGCTGCCGGCGGCGCGCCTGGCGTGCCTTCTTTTCCTGGCGCTCACGCTCCAGCCGGGCCATGCGCTCCTGGCGCTCCCGCGCCGCGACGCGCTGGAGGTCCTGGTTGCGGCGTTCCACGTCCAGGCCGCGCAGGCGGCCCTGGGCGTAGGCGAAATACTGCACCAGGGGGATGTGCGACGGGCAGGCATAGGCACAGCTCCCGCAGCGCACACAATCACGCACCCCCAGGGTGTCGGCGTCGTCCAGCTCCTCCTTGCGGATGTGCGCCATCATCTCCACGGGCACCAGGCCGCACGGGCACACCTCGACGCAGGCGCCGCAGCGGATGCACGGCTGCGCCGGGCGCTCGCGCGCCTCGTCCGCGGTGAGGGCGAGGATGCCGTTGAAGCCCTTGACCACCGGCACGTCGAGGCCGGGCAGCGGGTTGCCCGTGAACGGCCCGCCGGCCAGCAGGCGCGCCGGGTCGGCGCGCAGGCCGCCGCAGAAGGCGACGAGGTCGCGCACGCGGGTCCCCAGGGGCACCATGACGTTGGCCGGCCGCCGCACGGCGCCGCCCGACACGGTCACCACGCGATGCGTCAGCGGCCGGCCCTGGCGCACGGCGTCATGCACGGCGCGCGCCGTGCCCGCGTTGTGCACCACCACCCCCACCTCGGCCGTGAGGCGGCCGGAGGGCGTCTCGCGGCCGGTGAGCACCTGCACCAGATGGCGCTCCGAGCCCATGGGATAGCGCACCGGCAGGGCCACCACCGCCGGCCCGTCGGGCAGCCGCCCGGCGGCGGTGCGCATGGCCTCCAGGGCGCGCGGCTTGTTGGCCTCGATGCCCACGACGACGCGCCCCACCCCCAGGGCGGCGGCCATGACGCGGGCGCCGTCCACCACCGCCGGCGCCTTTTCGCGCATGAGCTGGTCGTCGGCCGTGAGATAGGGCTCGCACTCGGCACCGTTGATGACCAGGGTGTCCAGGGCATAGTGGTGCCCCAGGTCCAGCTTGACGGCGGCGGGGAAGGCGCCGCCGCCCAGCCCCACGATGCCCGCGTCGCCCACGCGCGCGGCGATCTCGCCCGGCGCGGCGGCCTCCGGCTCGACGGGCGGGGCCAGGGGCGCCTCGTCGTCCCCGGCGGCCGTCTCCAGCACGACGGTCTCCGCCGGCAGGCCCGAGGGGTGCGGCGCCGTTTCCGGGCGCACCGCCGTGACGCGGCCCGCCGCCGGGGCGTGCAGGGGCGCCGACAGGGGGCCGGCGGATTCCGCCAGGCGCTCGCCGCGGCGCACCGTGTCGCCTTCCGCCACCACGGGTTTCGCCGGGTCGCCGGCGTGCTGGCGCAGGGGCAGGTGCAGCACCGGCGGCGCCGGCATGACCCGGATGGGCCGGCCGGCGGTGCCGCCCTTGTGTCCGGCCAGGGACAGGCCGCCGCGCAGGGAGAACAGCTTCATGCCGCCTCCGACAGGTCGTCGGGCTTGGGCCAGTGCCACGCCTTCAGGGTAACGGGCACCGGCCGCATCTCGATGCAGTCCACCGGACAGGTGGGCACGCACTCGCCGCAGCCGTGGCAATAGGCCGTGATCACCGTGTGCATCTGCTTGGGCCCGCCCACGATGGCGTCGGTGGAACAGGCACTGAGGCAGCGCAGGCAGCCGATGCATTGATCCTCGTGAATGAAGGCGCGGCGCTGTTCCGGCTCGGCGGTCTCCGACAGGTCGATGCTGACGCCCATGACCTCGGCGAGCGCCGCCGCCAGCGCCCGGCCGCCGGGGGGACAGCCGGTGACGGCCGCCTCCCCCTGGACCACCGCCTTGGCCATCTGGCGGCAGCCGGGATAGCCGCACTGGCCGCAGTTGCTGCCGGGCAGCATGTCGGCCACCTTGTCCTCCAGCGGATTGCCCGCCACCTGGACGTGCTTCGCCGCCAGGCCCAGGACGGCGCCCAGCGCCAGGCCCAGGGCGCCCAGCGTGGCGACGGCGGCAATGACGCTTCCCGTCATGGCTACTGCACCTCCAGGCCGGAAAAGCCCATGAAGGCGAGGGACAGGACCCCCGCCGTGATGAAGCCCACGGGCGCGCCCCGGAAGGCACGCGGCACCTCGGCCAGGGCCAGGCGCTCGCGCAGGCCGGCGAAGACCACCAGCGTCAGCATGAAGCCCACGGCCGAGCCGAAGCCGAACACCAGGCTCTCCAGGAAGCCGTGCGCCGCCTGCCGGTTCAGGAGCGCCACGCCCAGCACGGCGCAGTTCGACGTGATGAGGGGCAGGAAGATCCCCAGCACCTGATGGAGCACCGGGGAGAGCCGCTGCACCGCCATCTCCGTGAACTGCACCACGGCGGCGATGACCAGGATGAAGGTGATGATGCGCAGGAATTCAAGCCCCAGCGGCGCCAGCACGAAGCTTTCCAGCGCCCACGACAGCACCGCCGTCAGGGTCAGGACGAAGGTGGTGGCAAGCCCCATGCCCACCGCGGAATCCAGCCGCGTGCTCACCCCCATGAAGGGGCACAGGCCCAGGAACTTGGTGAGCACGACGTTGTTCACCAGCGCCGCGCTCACGATGAGGAGAATGGCGTCCGACATGCGCCTGCCCTCTGCCCGCCGGGTGCTTTTTATATTAAAGGATTCTCATGGAGGAAACACAAGGGGGTGTCTTCTTCCTCCGCGCTCGCGGCGTGTCACGCCGGGGTCGCTAGCCTAGCCCGGATTTTGCACGGACTCGATAGGCTGTGTTGGCTCTCCGCCGTGCCGATTGCGAGAAGAAGGCCCGTAGGCGATGCTCCTCCCCTCAGGGCGGGGCAGGGGGCATCATAAGAGTAAGGGGCTTCGACGTGGCAAGCGGCCGGCGCGGGCCAACCCTTCGGGCGCCGGTGGCGTTGGCTCGGTCGGCGTCAGAGCGCTTGCCCGATGGGCGAGCATCGGGCGGCGCGCTCTTCCTGGTCCGAGCCTAACGACACCGGCGCACAGCGGTCGACTCCGTGCAAAATCCGGGCTGGGCACCTTGTACCGGAATCGCCGCGCGCCATAAACCCGGAAGCCGCCCGGACGGTCCCTTCCTGGCCTTCGACGGCGCATGCCGTTACGGTATCCATGCCGGCCGCGCCCCAGGGAGCCGTCATGCCCCGAATGTTTCCCGTCATGCGCCGAAAGCGGCCCGTTCCCAACGGCCTTCCGGCCCGTCGCGACACGTGGCTGGTGCTTGCTCTCGCGGGCAGCGCGGCCCTGCACGAAGGGGGGCTGGCCGCGGCCGGCTTCAAGGGGCCGGGCACCGGCGAATACTGGCTGGCCGTCGCCATGGATGCCGCGGTTTCCGTGGGCCTGGTCTGGAGCCTTTTCGACACCCAGCGACGGCCCCGCCTCGGGGGCTGCCTGGCCCTGCTCCTGGTCCTCGGTCTTCAGGCGGCGGCCTGGGCCCGGACCGTTGCCATGGGGCCGCCCCAGCCCGCCGATCTCCTGCTGCTGCCGGCGCTGATCCGGCTCACCACGGGCGCCGGAAAGCTCCTGCTCATCGGGGCGGTGACGGCTTTCGCCGCGGTCGCCGTGGGGCTCGTTCTCAACGCGGGGCGGCCGCGCTGGCGATGGCTGGTGCCGCCCCTGGCGACGGCCGGCCTGGTGGCTTTTGTCGTGGGCGTCTGCCCCGAGTCCCCGCGCGCCGTCATCCTCGCCCGTTACAAATACGTGGGACACTGGGCGGCCTTCGCATACGCCGTCATGGACCGGCTCCGGGCGGATCGCATCGTCGCCCGGGCCGATCCGGCGGCGGCGCCGGTGGCCGGATTCGCCGACGCGGCGCTGGGCAGCCCGACGCGCAACATCCACATCCTCCTGCTGGAGAGCTTCCGGCGCCCGGCGGCGGCCGGCATCGACGACGTCGCCCTGGACCCCCGCTTCCGCCGCTGGCTGGACAAGAGCGGCAGCCGCGCCCTGTCGCCGGTGATCGGCGGGCGCACCACGGACGCCCAGTTCGAGTTGAGCTGCGGCCTGCCCGGCGTCATCGGCCCCGGGCAGATCATGCACTGGCGCCTGCGGGGCGAACCGGCGTGCCTGCCCCGGCGGCTGGCCGCCAGGGGGTGGTACACCCGGGTCTCCAACCTCGATCCCGCGGGCGCCTTCCGGCTTGACGACCCCCTGGCCCGGGTGGGGTGGCTGGATCGCCGGTACCGGCCGCATTTCATGGAGGGGCAGCCCCCCGCGGGCCCCGTGCCGGCCCGCCGGTCCCTCGCCACGGAGGAACGCGCCCTGCGGCCGCCGGGCCGCGCCGGAACGCCCTTCCTGCATCTGCACCTGCCCGGCCAGGGGCACCTGCCGTGGCCGGAGGTGGAGGCCGCGCCCGGGTCGCCGCGCGCCTGGGCGCAGAGCGTGGCCCGCGTCTCCCGCGCGGTGGCGGACCACGTGGCCGGCGTCCTGGCCTGGGATCCGCGGGCCGTGGTGCTCATCGTGGGCGACCACACACCGCCGCTGGGGGGCGCCGTGCGCCGGGCGGCGCCGGCGGGCACGGAGGGCCGGGCCGCCATGCGGCGCTGGCTGCACCGGGTTCCCGTGGTGCTGCTCAAGGGCGGCCGGGTCGTGTCCCTGCCCCGCTGGACGGCCCACTGGGAACTTCCCTATTACGTCATGGACGCCGCCACCGACGGCGCCTTCTGCCGCGACAATGCCTGCCCGTCGCGCGAGGCCCCGCTTCTGCGGCCGTTGCGGCGGGCCACCCTGACGGTGGACCGGGCCACGGGCCGGGCCCGGCTCCTCCCGCCCGGGGCCAGTGCCGCGGCGGCCGGGCTGCGCGCCCGCACCGCCCGCGCCGCACACCTTGCCGCCGCCGATTGAGGCCGTTCGTCACGGACGGCGCACAAAGACCGGGCTCAGGTCTTGGCGATCGGCGAGCCGCCCGGCCAGCCGGCGGGCCGCGGCGAAGCCGGCGCCCAGGCCGGCCGCGGCGGCAACGGCCGTCCCCCCCTCGCCGGCCCCCAGGGCCGCGGCAAGGAGGGGCGCCGCCACCAGCCCCGCCACGGGCAGGCCGTAGGCGGTGAAGGCGGCGCGCAGCAGGGTGCCGTCGGGCAGGCCCACCACCACCGTCTCCCCTTCGCGGGCGTCGAAATCGTTGGCGAGGGCCACGCGGCGCGCCGGGCCACGCTTCGCCGCCGCCTCGCGCGCCGGATGGCAGGCGGCCCGGGCGGCGTCGCCACAGCCGCCGGCGCACGCCGGGCCCGGCTGCACCTCCACCCACGCCGTGTCGGGCGTGACGGCGACGATGCGCGCCCGGCTCTCGGCCATGCCGTCGCCCGCCGCCATTCAGGCCTCCACCACGGTCAGGGTGCCGCCGGGGCCGGCCACGCGCGCCGTCGCCGCCGGGTCCATGGCGCGCACGATGGCGCGCCGCTCGTCCGGCCGGGCCACGGCCAGGGCGGTGGAGAGGGCGTCGGCCGTGGCGGCGCGCCGGGCGCTCACCGTGACGGATTCGCCCGGCGCGGCCGTCCGGCCCGTGCGCGGATCGAACAGGTGGGTGAAGCGGCCCGCGGGATCGAGCCGCGTGCCGTAGCCGCCCGAGGTGGCCACGGCACCGTCGGTCTTTTCCAGCCGCGCCAGGGCCCGGCGCGGATCGCGCGGGTCGGCGACGCCGATGGCCCACGCCGAGCCGTCGGCCCTGGGGCCCAGGGCGCGCGGCTCCCCCAGATTGACCAGCACGTGGGTCAGGCCGCGGGCGCGCAGCACGTCCGCCACCCGGTCCGTCACCCAGCCCTGGGCGATGCCGTTGAGGGTGACGGCCGTGCCGTCCCCCGCGAGGCGCAGGGCGTCGTCCGCCACCGTCAGGCGCCGCCAATCCACCTTTTCCAGGGTGCTTCGCACGGCCGCGTCCGGGGGACCCGAGGAATCGGCGCCGGGCGTGGCGAAATGGTCCATGTACAGCCGCCACAGGGGCTGCACCGTGGGGTCGAAGGCGCCGCCGGCGGCCGCCGCCACGCGCCGCGCCTCGCCCAGAACGGCCGCCAGGTCGGCGGGCGGCGGGGCCACAACGCCCTCGCGGTTCAGGGCGGACAGCGCGGAATCCGCCCGATACAGGCTGAGTTCCCCTTCAAGCCGGCGGATCTCGGCGACACAGGCATCCAGGGCGGCACGCGCCGTGGCCGTGTCCGGGTGGTCCAGGGTGATGGAGACGGTGGTGCCCAGGGCGCGCCCTTCCCAGGCGACGGGACCGGCACGCCCGGCGCCGCCCCACAGGGCGGCGGGCAGCGCCGCCGACGCGGCGCCCAGGACCGTGAGCGCCCGGCGGCGCGAGACGGGAC
>CAJXLG010000085.1 GCA_913055885.1 uncultured Rhodospirillales bacterium | reverse complement strand
CCGTCATAGGGCGTCCAGCCGCAGCGGCTGACGATCCACGAATCCGACAGCCTGTGGCGGGCCCTGAGGTCCACCAGCGTCAGGTCGCCGTCGTAGCCCACGGCCAGCCGGCCCTTGCCGGCGATGCCGTAGGCGCGCGCCGGCCCGGTGCACACCAGATCCACCAGGCGTTCCAGGGACAGCCGCCCGGCGTTCACGTGGTCCAGCATCAGGGGCACGAGGGTCTGCACCCCGGGCATGCCCGACGGACTGTCGGGATAGGGCTTCGCCTTCTCGTCCAGGGTGTGCGGCGCATGGTCGGAGCCCATGACGTCCACCAGGCCGTCCCGCACCGCCCGCCACAGGGCCTCCTGGTGCGCCGCGTCGCGGATGGGCGGGTTCATCTGCGCCCGCGTGCCCAGGCGCTCGTAGGCGTCGGGCGCCGTCAGGGTGAGGTGCTGGGGCGTCCCCCCCCCCGTCGCCAGGGCCTTGTGGTCGGCCAGCAGGGCCACTTCCTCGGCCGTGGTGACGTGCAGCACCTGCACCCGCCGCCGCGCGCCCGCCGCCAGGCGCAGCAGGCGTTCCGTGGCGCGGCGGGCGGTCTCCGCGTCGCGCCATTCGGCGGGCTGATGGACCGGGGCGCCCCCTTCTACCAGCGCGCGGCGTTCGCGCAGGCGCGCCTCGTCCTCGCAGTGGACGGCCATGCGGCGCTGGCCCGCCGCCACCACACGCGCCACCGCGTCATCCTCGCCCACCAGCAGGTCGCCCGTGGAGCTCCCCATGAACAGCTTGACGCCGGCGACGCCGGGCAGGCGCTCCAGCTCCGGCAGGCTGTCCGCGTTGTCGCCCGTGGCGCCCACGAAAAAACCCGTGTCGCACCACGCCACGGCCCGCGCCCGCGCCGTCTTGTCGCCCAGGGCCTCGGCCGTGGTGGTGGCGGGTTTCGTGTTGGGCATGTCGAAAACGGCCGTGACGCCGCCCATGACGGCGGCGGCCGTGCCCGTTCCCAGGTCCTCCTTGTGGGTGCCACCGGGGTCGCGGAAATGCACCTGACTGTCGATCACCCCGGGCAGCACGTGCAGCCCGGTGGCGTCGATGCGCTCCGCCGCGGGAGCGCGCCCCAGGTCACCCAGGGCGGCGATGCGGCCGTCCCGGAGTCCCACGTCTGTCACCTCCACGCCACTGGGCGTGACGCACGTGCCGCCCGTGATGACGCGGTCGTAACCCGCAGCCGTCATGCCGGAGCGTCCTGTTCCGCCAGGGCGAGGAAGCGCTCGGCGGCGGCGATGTCGGCCGCGCGCATGGCGCGCCAGGTCAGGGCCTCGTCGTCCGTGCCCCACTGTTCCGCCTGGTAGTCCTCGTCCACGTGGGCGGCGTCGGTGACGGCGGCGGCATCCAGATAGCCGTGCACCAGGGCCAGCCCCAGCACCAGGGAGCTGCTGATGCCCGTCACACTCTGCAGGGCCGTGACCCCCTCGGGGCTCAGGCCCTGCACCACCTCCGCCAGGGCATCCAGGGACCCCTGCGGCTGATGCAGCGGCAGGATGCCCTTTTGCGTGCGCAGGGGCGCGCCCAGGGTCTCGGCCGCCCACGCCAGGGGCGGATCCCACGCCTCCGCCTCGCGCGCCACCAGCTCGGCGGGGGAATCCGCGCGGTAGCACAGCAGGTCCGTCTCGGCGTGGGCCAGCACCGTGTCCGCCACCACCCGCCACTGCGGCACCACGCGGTCGTGCAGCGTGCAGGCCAGCCGCGTCAGGGGCATGGCGCGCGGGTCGATGGTCTCCGCCTGGGCGTCCCATTCCGCCGCCACCGCCTCGGCCAGGGGCCACGAGGCCAGGGTCAGCAGGTTGCCGCCCGGCGTGTGCATGGATCTGGTGTCCAGGGCGACGCCGTAGCCGTCGGCGCCGGCCCACGGCGCCGCCTCGTTGTAGACGCGTTTGCGTTGATGTTGAGTCATTGACCGAACAGCTTCTTCATGTCCTCGCCCATCTTCTTCATGGCATCGCCGGGGCTGGTTTTCTTCCGATCCTTCTTTTTATCGCTCTTGGTGCGCTTCTTTTTACCCTGCGTGGCGGTGCCGCGCACCGTGCCGCACGGGTCGTCGTTGGCGGCGGCCTTGTCCATGAGCACCTGCCCCAGCAGGGAGGCCCCGCCGGTGGCCACGGCGGCGCCGGCCGTGGCGGCCGCCTTCATGGCCCCGCCCGGGTCCAGGGCGACCCGTGGCGCGCCCAGGGTGCCGCGCAGGCGCACGAGGCCGCTCAGGTCGCCCAGGCTGACCCCCAGCCCCTCCTTGGCATCGGGCCGGATCGCCGCATCGATGGCCTCGGTTTTCAGGTTGACGGCCCCGTCGCCCAGCACGGTGATGCGTTCCGTCTCCACGCCCAGCCCGGGGTCGCCGGAGACCACACCCTTTTTCGCCGTGAGCCGCACGGCCACGCACTTGAGCGCCGTGTAATCCCGGCTCTCCGTGAGCGGGTTGAGGCGTTGCGACAGGCTCTGGCCGATGTCCCCCGCGGCCAGGTCGATGAGTTCGTTGTCGATGCGACCCGCCCCGACGTCCACGTTGATGTGCCCGTCCAGGTCCCCCGCCAGGGCGCGCACCGTGCCGCCCTGTCCGGCAAGCCGCACGTCCACCTTGGTGGCGGCGCCCGTGAGCTGTTCCGTCGCCTTGACCTCGCGCAGCAGACGGCCCAGGGCCATCTTCTCGCCGCGCGCCCGCAGGCGCACCCGGGCGGCCTCCTTGCCGCCCTTCGGCGTCACCCGCAGCGTCGCCTGCAGCGGCCCGCCTCCGAGGGTGGCGGCGGGTTTCAGCCGCAGGGTGCCGTCCGCCAGGTCGGCCGTGAGACGCACGTCCTCCGCCCGCACGGTGGGCGTGAGCAGAGTCTTCACCGTGATCTCGGCGTGGGCGTCGGCGGCGCGCAGGGCCGCCATCGGCAGGGGCATATCCGGGATGACCCGCTTGTCGTCACCCTTTTTGCCGTCGGATTGCGCTTTCGCCGCCTTGCCCCTGCCGGCGGGCATCAACGCCCGCAGGTCCAGGTGTTGGCTGTCCAGGACGAGCCGAACGGACGGCCGCTTGCCGGCAAGCTTGAGGTCCCCCTCGCCGGACAGGTCGCTCTTGCCCGCAGTGAAGCGGAAGTCGCGCAAAAGCCACGTGCGCGGCTGCTTGTCGCGGACGCGCGCCGTCACGTCCACGGGCGGCAGGCCGGGCGCGCCCAGCTTTTCCGGGATTCTGCCGTCGGCCGCCACCTTGAGCCGCACCCCCGAGGGCGCCAGGACGTTCGCCACCTCGCCCGTGACCGACGCCGTGAAGCCCGCGTCGCGGCCCACCCGGGCCTTGAGGTCGCGCACGGCGACGGCCTCGTCCAGGCCGCCCGTCACGGCGGCCGCCATGTCGAACGGGCCCAGCGCCTTCACGCCGGCGGGCGGCGTCACGCCGGGCGCCAGCCGGGCGACCCGGGCGATGCTGTCGCCCGCGCCGTCCACCTCGAGGTCCAGGCCGCGCGCCTGCATGGGCTGCTCGATGCTGCCGGCCACGGTCACCTCGGCGTCCGCCGCCTGCAGCACCAGGTCGAGGGCCCAGGGGGCGTCGTCGGTGACGCGCGCCAGGGGGCCGACGGTGCCTTCCAGGGTCACGGGGGTATCGTTATAGGCGGCATCCAGGCTGATCTCGACGTCGGATCGCCAGTCGGCGGTGCGCACCCGCAAGCGGTCCACGCGAACGTCCATGTGCCGGCCGGTGACCGCATCGCGCCAAGCGAGCGTCACGTCCCGCAGGGTGACGTCGCGCACGCGCGGCAGGGCGCCGGTGCCGCCCTTCGACGCCGCTTTCCTGTCGGCCGGGGCGGCCTTGCCTGTATCCATCACCCAGTTGCCGGTGCCCGCCTTGTTGCGTTCCAGGAGGATGTCGGCGCCCTCCAGCACCACGCCCTCCACCTGGATGGTGCCAGTCAGGAGGGGCAGGATGGCGATTTCCACGCTGACCCGGTCCACCCGCGCCATGTCGGGGCGGCGCCCCCACGCCGCGTTGGCGAAACGCACCTTGCGCGCCGACACCGCGGGGGTGAGGGTGAAAACGTGGGCCCGCACCGGCCCTTCCAGGCGCAGATCGCGGCCGGTGGCGGCCTTCACCTGCTGCTCCACGGTGGCGCGGTATTCGTTGGCGTCGAAGGTGGCCAGGAAGACCCCGGCCCCCACCACGGCCACCAGGACGATCACGATGACGATCGCCGCGGCGACCTTGAAAAGACCCGTCAGGCGCATGAGCGCACCTCCAGCAGATGATTCGTGAGCCGCGCCAGATCCGCGCCGTCCGCGGCCACGGCATGGGCACCGCCGGCGTGCAGCTCGTCGGCGGGATGGTAGCCCCAGGCGACGCCCAGGGCGTGGGTACCGGCGGCCCGGGCCATGCGCATGTCGTACACGGTGTCGCCCACCATGACCGTGGCCGCCGCGTCGGCCCCGGTGGCGTCGAGGGCCCGCCGGAGCATGGCGGGGTCGGGCTTGCCGGGGCCGTCGTCCGGCGTCTGCAGGGTGACAAAGCGGCCCGCCAGGCCGTGGCGCTCGAGAAGGCCCTCCAGGCCGCGCCGCGACTTGCCCGTGGCCACCCCCAGCAGGGTGTTGTCCGTCTCCACGGCATCCAGGGCGGCGCGCAGGCCGGGGAACAGCGGCTCATCGAAACCGGGGCGGGCCTTGAGGTCGAAAAAGGCCTGGCGATAGCTGTCCGCCACACGCGCCGCCGGCACGCCACAACCATCGGGCAGCAGGGCGGCCACCGCATCCTCCAGCGCCAGGCCCACCACCCGGCGCACGGCGTCGGCCGACGGCGTGCCCAGGCCGTGCGCCTCCCACGCCGCCGTCATGGCGTGAACGATGTTGTGCTGGCTGTCCACCAGGGTGCCGTCCACATCGAAAACGATGAGCCGCGGATCGGCCACGAGACGCCTCCTTCCGTTCGAGCACGGTTCCGGGAATCTATCACACCGGCCGCCCCGGGGACGATATCGGCCTGCCCCGGCTGTCCAGGCGGCGACCGGTCGTGGTAGGCTGCCATATGGGAACAGGCGACAGGGAGTGCCACCGTGCGGCGCCGGTTCATCGATTTCATGGACACCCTGCGCGGGCTGGAAACACCCGACAAACTGCGCGACGCCATGCAACTCGTAGTGGAAGACGCCGGCTTCAAACACTTCATGTGCCTGTCCACCAACGACCGCGGCGAGGTGGGCGTGCTCACCACCTATCCGCCGGAATGGGTGGACCGCTACGGCGAGGCCGGCTATGCGGACATTGATCCCACCGTGGAACAGGCCGCCCGCTCCCTCTCCACCTTCACCTGGGACGGCGCATTCTATGAAGAACACGGCGACGAATCGGTGCGCCGGCTTTTCGCCGAGGCCCGGGAATACGGCGTACGCCGGGGCATGGCGGTGGTATGGGACAACCGGGGCGGCCGGCTCACCGGCATGTCCATCGTCACCGACCGGCCCGCCGAGGATTTCCGCTGTCTGGTGAAGGAACAGGGCCCCGACCTGCAGCTTGCCGCGCTCTATTTCATGGCCCACGCCCGCGAGACCCTCGGGGGCCGCCTGCCCGCGCCGCCCGCCCCCGCCCACTCCGAAACCCTGAACGCCCGGGAGAGGGAATGCCTGCGCCTGCTGGCCGAGGGAACGCCGCCGGCCGGCATCGCCCGGCACACCGGCTCGGCCGACGCGGCCGTGCGCGCCCGCCTGGCCACGGCCATGCACAAGCTGGGCGCCCCGTCCCCCGAGGCCGCCGCCGCGCATGCGCGGGAACGGGGCCTTCTGTCGTCGTAGGGCGCCGGGGAAGGCGGCCGCGACGGGGCAATACCCTCCCTATGCCATGTCGGCGAAGGGGTCGGCCGGGGCCTCGCTCTCGTTGAAGCCGAAGAAGCGGAAGGCGCGTTCCATGTGCTCGGGCAGCGGCGCCGTCACCTGGAGCCGCCCGCCCGCCGGATGGGGCAGGTCGATGGCGCGGGCGTGCAGGTGCACCCGGTCGGCCACGTCGGCCCCCTCCAGGAAGGCGTCGCGGCCACCGTACTTGCCGTCGCCCAGCACGGGCGTCTCCAGGACGACGGCGCAGTGGGCCCGGAGCTGGTGGGTGCGCCCCGTGCGCGGCGCCAGGGCCACCCACGCGGCGCGCTTGCCCGTCACCTCCAGGGTGGCGTAGTCCGTGCGCGCCGGGCGGCCGTCGTTCGGGTCGTAGCGCACGCGCTCGCCGCCCTTGCCGCCCTTCTTGGCGAGCGGCGCGTCCACGTGCCCCGCCTTCGGGCGCGGCACCCCAACGACAAGGGCCCAGTAGATCTTCTCCGCCTCGCGGCTCTTGAAGGCGCGGGCCAGGGCGTCCGTCGCCGCCGCCGTGCGTCCCAGCAGCAGGACGCCCGAGGTGTCGCGGTCCAGCCGGTGCACCAGGCGCGGCCGCTCGTCGGCGTCGAAGCGCAGGGCGTCGAGCATGGCGTCCAGGTGATGGCGGGTGTTGCTGCCCCCCTGCACGGCCAGTCCCGGCGGCTTGTCGAGGGCGATGACCCAGGCGTCGCGGTACAACACCGCGTCCCGCAGGGCCTGCCCCGCCCCGGACTCCGGCCCCGGCGCGTCGGGCGGCGGAGGCGGCGCTTCCGCCAGGTCGCCCAGCGGCGGCACGCGCACGACGCTGCCCGGGATGAGCCGGTCGTTGGGGCGGGCGCGTCGCCCGTCTACGCGGATCTCGCCCTTGCGCAGCATCTTCGACAGCCGGCCGTGCGGCACGTTGGGATACTGCCGCCGGAACCAGCGGTCCAGGCGGATGCCCTGGGCGTCTTCGGGGACGGTGAGATGGGTGACGCCGCTCATGATTCGATCCTCACGACAGGGGAAGCAGCCGGACCACGCCGATGCCGGCCACCAGGCCGGCCACGGCGCAGACCACCGAAGCCCCGATGTAGACGGCCGCGGCCGTCATGGAATGGCGCTCCACCAGGAACCAGGTGTCCATGGCGAAGGTGGAAAAGGTGGTGAAGGCCCCCAGCACGCCCACCACGATGGCCGCGCGCACCTCCGGCGTGGGCGACCACGCCACGGCGGATGCCCGCACCACCACGCCCATGAGGAACGACCCCAGGACGTTGACGGCCAGCGTGCCCCACGGGAAGGGGCCGTGGAAATAGTGGCCCACGAGGCTCACCAGGGCGTAGCGGGCGACGGCCCCGGCGGCACCGCCCGCCGCCACCGAGGCCAGGAGGGACGGGCTCATGGGCCGCCTCCGTCCTCCGGGCCGCCGCTACGGCGGCGCCTGTCCCAGTAGGCCAGGCGCTTGCGCACCTCGCGCTCGAAGCCGCGTTCCGGCGGGTTGTAGAAACGCTGGCGGTCCATGGCTTCCGGAAAGCAGTCCTGGCCGGCGAAGGCGTCCGGCGCGTCGTGGTCATACTGATAGCCCTCGCCGTAGCCCATGTCCCGCATCAGGCCCGTGGGGGCGTTGAGGATGTGGCGCGGCGGCATGAGGGAGCCGGTGGCCCGGGCCGCCCGTTGCGCCGCCTTGAAGGCGGCGTAGGCGGCATTGGACTTGGGGGCCGTGCCGAGATACAGCGTCGCCTGGGCCAGGGCCAGGTCGCCTTCCGGGCTCCCCAGGCGGTCGTAGGTGTCCCACGCCGCCAGGGCCTGGTGCACCGCCTGCGGATCGGCCAGCCCCACGTCCTCCACGGCGAAGCGGGTCAGGCGCCGGGCAATGTAATGCGGGTCCTCGCCGCCGTCCAGCATGCGCGCCAGCCAGTACAGGGCGGCATCGCTGTCGGAGGCGCGCAGGCTTTTGTGCAGGGCGCTGATGAGGTTGTAGTGGGCGTCCTGGTGCTTGTCGTAGACGGGGGCGCGCCGCTGCACCAGGGCGGCCAGGCCCTCGGCGTCCAGGGGCCCCGCATCGGGGCCGAGGTTGAAGAGTTCCTCCAGCATGTTCAGGAGGTAGCGGCCGTCGCCATCGGCCATGGCGAAGAGCGCCTCGCGGCCGGCATCGGTGAGGGGCACGGCACGCCCCTCCTCTTCTTCCGCGCGCGCCACCAGGGCCTCCAGGGCCTGGCGGTCCAGGCGTTGCAGGACCAGTACCTGGCAGCGCGACAGCAGGGCGGCGTTGAGCTCGAACGACGGGTTCTCCGTCGTCGCGCCCACCAGGGTCACGGTGCCGTCCTCCACATAGGGCAGGAAGGCGTCCTGCTGGGCGCGGTTGAAGCGGTGGATCTCGTCCACGAACAAAAGGGTGCCCTGGCCGTCGGCGCGGCGCTTGCGGGCCGTTTCGAAGATCTTCCGGAGGTCCGCCACGCCGGAAAAGACGGCCGACACGGGCTCGAAGAAAAGCCCCGTGCGGTGGGCGAGCAGGCGCGCGATGGTGGTCTTGCCCGCGCCGGGCGGGCCCCACAGGATCACGGACGCCAGCCGCCCCTGGGCCAGCATGCGCCCCAGGGGCGCATCGGCCGCCATGAGCTGGTCCTGGCCCACCACCTGCTCCAGGGTTTCCGGCCGCAGGCGGTCGGCAAGCGGGCGCGGCGCCTGGTCCTCGAACAGGGAATCGGTCACGGGATCGTTTGGCTCACGCACTCATTGCGGGTAGGATGCCGCCAAGCGCCCGACGGCTTCACCAAGGATTTGTACAATGTATATCGTGTATTTTGATGAGGTAAAGTATGATCCGCCGACGCAAAGACATCACTGGATCGCCGGACTGGCGGTTCACGAAAGCGCCATACAGGGTCTCGAAACGGAATTAAACCAAGTGGCGTACCGGGCTTTCGGTAGCTCGGCCTTGAAACAGGAAAACGAAATCCACGCCAGCGATATGCTGCAAGGCAAGCATAACTTCAAGCACCTGACGCTTGACGACCGCCTGAGCCTGTTCGCTGCCCTGTGCGATATCAACAAATGCGCATACGAGGCAGCCGAGATCGAACGGATATATGCACAAGTGGCCCCCGATCATTATGTTGTTCCGGGAAAATCCTATCGACAGGATGCATTTATGTTGTTCGTTGAGCAGACGGAGAGTTTTTTGGAAACATCCCGCGACCTGGGCCTTCTTATCGGGGATTTTGACGAAGAAACTTTTGTTCAGGCCATCGAGGATCAGGAGCATTTCAAAGCGGCAGGGACATCGTATGCTCGCGGCCGGGAAATAATGCGTTTAGTGGACTGTGTTCATTTCGTCCGCTCTCACCACTCCCGTCTGGTCCAGTTAGCGGACCATTTTGTCTGGTGCATCCAGCTCATCCACGGGGCCGTCTACGACGAAACCAAGCCCCGGGGCCGTTTTCGGAAGACCGCGAAACAGCGCGGGCTCCACCGCGCGCCCTACCATAAGACTTGGCCGCCTTTGTGGGACTGGCATTAAAGACGGTACGACCGGCGCCTCCGTAGAGGCCGGGACGGCCTGTGGGGCCATCCGCTGCCGGCCGCTTTATTCAGGATAGGGCGCATGCCCTTTCGCTTCAAGGCATAGAACACGAAGAGGCAGCCCCGGCGAGGCTGCCTCTTCGCGGTCCGTTGCGGCAGGCGGGGGCTTATTCGCCCTCGCCCTCCTCCACCTTGGCCCCGGCGGTGGGGCCGGAATCCGTGCCCTTGGCGCTGGGGTCGCGGTCCACCAGCTCGATGATGGCCATCGGGGCGCCGTCGCCGTAGCGGAACCCGGCCTTCAGGACGCGGGTGTAGCCGCCCGGGCGGTTCTTGTAGCGCGGCCCCAGGGTGTCAAAGAGCTTCCTGAGGACCTTGTCCTCCCGGACGACGCGCGCCGCCTGCCGGCGGGCATGCAGGTCGCCCTGCGTCGCCTTGGTGATCAGGCGCTCCGCATAGGGCCGCAGGTCCTTGGCCTTGGGGAGCGTGGTCTTGATCTGCTCGTGCTTGAACAGCGCCGTCGCCATGTTGGCGAACATGGCCTGCCGGTGTTCGGCGGAGCGGCCGAACTTGCGGCCCTTCCTGCGATGGCGCATGGCCTCGGTCCTCCTCTTGTCCCTGGTCCGCCGCGCGGATCCGGTTGCGGGGCCCGGCGCCGTTTCACGGAACGCCGGGGCGGGCCCTCACGGCCCGGCCCCCTTCGGGGCTGCGTCAGTAGGGCTCTTCCAGCTTGCGGGCCAGATCCTCGATGTTGTCCGGCGGCCACCCCGGGACTTCCATACCCAGGTGGAGGCCCATCTGGGAGAGCACTTCCTTGATCTCGTTCAGCGACTTGCGCCCGAAGTTGGGCGTGCGGAGCATCTCCGCCTCGGTCTTCTGGACGAGATCGCCGATGTAGATGATGTTGTCGTTCTTCAGGCAGTTGGCGGAGCGCACGGAAAGCTCCAGCTCATCCACCTTGCGCAACAGGTTCTTGTTGAACGGCAGCTCGTCGCGGCGCTCCTCGGCGTGGGCACCGGCGGGCTCCTCGAAGTTGATGAAGACCTGCATCTGGTCCTGCACGATGCGGGCGGCGAGCGCCACGGCATCCTCGGGCTTCACGGACCCATCGGTCTCCACCGTCAGCATGAGCTTGTCATAGTCCGTCACCTGGCCCACGCGGGTGTTGTCCACCTTGTAGGCCACCTGTCGGATGGGCGAGTAGAGG
>CAJXLG010000084.1 GCA_913055885.1 uncultured Rhodospirillales bacterium | reverse complement strand
TGGGGCCGTCGGCGTCGCCGCCCGTGCCCGGCGACGCCGACGCCGACCGGCCGCTGCGCGTGGGCTATCTGTCGGGCGACCTGCGCCACCATCCGGTGGGCTTTTTCATGCAGGCGGTCATCCCCAACCACACGGCGGCCGTGCAGCCCTTCGCCTACCATGCCCACCGGGCTTCGGACGCTGTCACCGAGGCCATCGCCGCCGGGTGTCACGCCTTCCGGCGCGTGGCGGGCACGGGCGCGGACGCTTTGGCGGCGACCATCCAGGAGGACGGCATCGACGTCCTCATCGACCTCGCCGGCCACACCGCCCACAACCGCCTGGACGTCCTGGCCCGGCGGCCGGCGCCGGTGCAGGCGACGTGGGCGGGCTATCCCGGCACCACGGGCCTCGACGCCGTGGATTGTCTCCTGGCCGACGCCCATCATGTCCCCGAGGGCGAGGAGGCCCATTACACGGAGACGGTGCTGCGCCTGCCCCACGTCTATGCCCCGTGGCAACCGCCGGAAGCGGCGCCCGCCGTGGGTCCCCTGCCGGTGGAGGACAACGGTTTCGTCACCTTCGCCGCCTTCCACAACCCGGCCAAGCTGAACCCCGACGTGGTGGCGCTCTGGGCCCGCGTCCTGGCGGCCGTGCCCGACTCGCGGCTCCTGATGCACGCCGGGGGCCTGGACGACCCCGGGGTGCGGCGGCGGCTGGCCGCCGAATTCCGCAAGCACGGCATCGACGACCGCCGCCTCTGCCTTGGCGGCCCCCTCGCCCACCCCGACCTGCTCGCCGCCTACAACGCGGCCGACGTGGCGCTCGACAGCTTCCCCTATTCCGGCGGCATCACCACCCTGGAGGCCCTGTGGATGGGCTGCCCGGTGGTGACCGTCCCGGGCGACACCTTTGCCGGCCGCCATGCCGCCGCGTGGCTGGCCGCCGCCGGCCATCCCGACCTCATCGCTTCCGATGCGGCAGCCTTCACGGCGACGGCCGCCGCCCTGGCGCGCGACCCCGGGGGCCTGGCGGCCCTGCGCGCCACCCTGCGCGAGGACGTTGCACGCGGCCCGGCCCTCGACCACAAACGTTTCATAAACGATCTGGAAGCCATCCTGTTTGATGCGTGGTGGACGCGGCGGTCTCGCGGCCGGGTCGGCACCTCCGACACGCCGGGTTAACCGTCCGGAAATCTCTTGCGCGTTCAGGTTTCTAAACCTAAAGTATGGAGCGGGCGGAGCCGATCGCGACCGTGCGGGAAGATCCGGGGGAACCGCCGGGAGAAGCATGATGAACGAACACGCGAAGTCCCTCTTCACGGGACTGGACGACTGGAGCGCCGAGCGCACGGCGGGGCAGGCCGCCGCCTTCTGGCTGGTCTATGCCGGAGGCACGGTGATCGCCTCCATCCCTTTCGCCGCCAACGAGATCGTCCGGGTCGGCCTTGCCGACGCCCTCGGCACCCGGGGCATGCACTTCGTGGTTACCGCCCTGGTGGTGGCCACGGTTTCCTTCGGCCTGTGCCATCGCAAGGGGCTCGCCGCGCCGTGGTGGATCGTCGCCGGGGCCGCCACCGTCATCGCCCTCTACGGCGGGGCGCTGCTGGGGATGGTGCCGGCCGCCGTGCTCACCACCTGCCGGCCGCCGGGGGTCGCCGCGGGCATCCGTTATCGGGCGCCCGGGGGTGCGGCTTCCGCGGGCCAGAAGAGAAGGTCGCCCGTGCGCGCGCCGGTGGCCGCCCACCGGCCGGCACCGTCCCGAATGAACGGCCGGTAGTCGCGCGCGGCCAGGAAGGCGTGCAGGGCGTTCACGCCCTGGCCGTGGCGTTCCAGGTGGTCCGTTACCTCCAGGAGCAGGCCCGGCCGATGGGTGGCGAGGCAGTGCTCGGCGCCCTGCAGCAACCGCAGTTCGCCCCCTCGATGTCCGCCTTGATGAAGTCCAGGCGGGTCAGCCCGGCATGGGCGGCGAAGGCGTCCACGGTGGTGACACGCACGGGATCGGCCACATGCGGTCCGTCGCCCTCGGGCGCGCCCGTGTGGGCCACGCCGAAGCGCACCGAGCCGGGCGGCTTCACGGGCACCTGGAGGGTGCTCTCCCCGGGCGCCTCGGCCAGACCTTCCGGCCGCACCGATACCGGCCCGCGCTTGACGGCGGCCGCCACCCGCAGGATGGAGCGGGCATAGCTGCCCGGCTCGAAGGCATAGACGCGGCCGTCGGGCACCAGCCGGGCGAACAGGAAGGCGAACTGCCCGGCGTGGGCCCCGGCATCCAGCACCACCCCGTCACGCGGCAGCAGCGGCCGCAGGGCCGGGAGCAGGGCCTTGTGGTGCTGCTGGAACGCCGCCTTGAAGGCGTGCGCCAGCCACGTCATCCGGGCCCTGGGGGACAGGGCAGGCGCCGGGCTGTCGGGTGTTTCCATCATGGGCAGCGTTGTACACGGCCCGCGGCGTCGCGGCAACGGCCTTGCCGCAAGCACGAAAGAGGCCACGGTTTCCGGCGCCGCCCGATGCGTGGCACGGTTGCGGCCGCCACGGCACGATCGAGGAGCCTTTTTCGCCTTGGCCGAACACGATCACGGCTACAAGCTGCTCTTCTCCCATCCGGAGGTGGTGGCGGACCTGCTGCGCGGCCATGTCCGCGAGCCGTGGGTGGCGCGCCTGGACCTGAGCACCCTCGAACGCGTGGACGGCAGCTACGTCAGCGACGACCTGCGCGAGCGCGAGGACGACATCGTCTGGCGGGTGCGCTGGGGTGACGGCTGGGTCTACGTCTACCTGCTGCTGGAGTTCCAGGCCACGGTGGACCGCTACATGGCGGTCCGGATTCTCACGTATCTTGGCCTGCTCTACCAGGACCTGATTCGCGCGGGCGAGACCACCCCGGACGGCCTGTTACCGCCCGTGCTCCCGCTGGTCCTGTACAACGGCGAACCGCGCTGGACCGCGCCCACGGAGATCGCCGACCTGATCCACCCCGTGCCCGGCGGGCTGGAGGTTTATAAACCGCAGCTTCGCTACTTGCTGCTGGACGAGGGCCGCCTGGCCGACGCAGAATTGCCCGAGACGCGTGACCTGGCCGCCGCCGTCTTCCGTTTCGAGGCCAGCCGGGCGTGGGAGGACGTTCAGGCCGTCCTCCGGCGCCTGTTGGCTTGGCTCCATGCGCCGGAGCAGCGGGACCTGCGGCGTTCCTTCGCGGTATGGCTGGGGCGTGTGGTCCTTCCCGGGCTCACGGGCGAGAACCGCGAACCCGCGGTCAATGACCTGTACGAGGTGGACACCATGCTGGCGGAACGCATCGAGCGCTGGAAGCGGGAATACCAGGAACAGGGCTATCACGAAGGCATGCAGCAGGGCATGCAGCAGGGGGAGGCCGCCCTGCTGCTGCGTCAGATGGAACGCAAGTTCGGCCCCGAAGCATCCGAGATGTATCGCCGGCGCGTCGAACAGGCCGATGCGGAGACACTCCTGGCCTGGTCCGAGCGCCTCCTCGCGGCGGAAACGCCGGAGCAGATCTTCACCTGACCCCGCGCATACCGTGCATCGGGGGGTGTTGAAGACGTACGGCCCGGGGCGCCGGTATCAGTAGAGTCGAGAAGGAGCGCGGTAGCGGTGGGGTTCGGGGAGTAGCGGTTGGCCGGCGGCTTTCGCCGTTCGCCGGTGCCTCAGTCCGAGCCGTTGCTCCGTTTCTCCTTCCCGCTCATCAAACGCAGCGTGCGGTTCTCCCGCACTGCGCTTTCCGACTGGCTTCACGTCAAGGCTTTCGGCCTGGCCCCACCCGGCGAGCCCTGCAATTGCAGGACCCCCAGTTCGCCGTACAGCCGTTGATCGCTGAACTGGCGGGTGGCCCGCGACGCCACCTTGTGCCGCCGGCGCAGGAAATGGCGTGTCCGCTGCGCTACGTGGGCATCGATGGCCCGGTACGCCACGCCTCGTGAGCCATAGCAGAAGTACCCGGCCCAGCCCCGGAGCATCCGGTTCATCCGGTCCCGGGTCCGTGGCCAGTTCCCGCTGTTGGCGGGCACCAGCAGGGCGCTGATGTTGGCCTTGAGGCGTTGAACACTTTTCTTCGAGGGGCTCGCGCCAAGATACCACCATCCGTTCCAGCGGCGGTAATGGGCCCCGAAGCTGTAGCCCAGAAAGTCGAACCGCTGGGTACGGGCATCCACGACGGCGGTCTTGGCCTCGTTCACCTTGAGCCCCAGCCGCGGCATCGCCGCCTGCAGACGGGCCATGGCCTCCGCCGCGTGACCGCGGGTAAGGATGACCAGGTCGTCTGCGTAGGCAATGATATGCGCCTGGAGCTGGTCCCGGTGACCGTTGCGGCGCCAGTACTTCAGAAAGCGGTTCATGTAGATGTTGGCGAGAACGGGCGAGAGAACCCCGCCTTGCGGCGTCCCCTTCGTCCGCTTCCTGCCGCCGGTCATGATCCGCCGACCCCGCTCGTCCTGTTCCGCCACCGGCGCCTTGAGCCAGAGCTTGATCAGGCGCAAGACGTGCCGGTCGGCGACACGCTGGGCGACGCTGCGCAGCAGGTCCCGGTGCGGGATTTCGTCGAAGTACGACGCCAGATCGGCGTCAACCACGTCCGTGTGCCCCGCCAGCAGAAGCTGGTGGACCTCCCGGACGGCCCCGGTGGCACTCCGCCCCGGTCGATAGCCGTAAGCATTGGGCTCGAAATCGGCCTCGAAGATCGGCTCAAGGACGAGCTTGGCGGCGGTCTGGGCCACCCGGTCCCGGATGGTGGGAATGCCCAGGGGGCGTTCCCCGCCATCCGGTTTCGGGATCATCACCCGCCGTACCGGCTGGGGCCGGTAGGTGCCCTCCTTGAGTTCCTGCGCAAGCCCGGCAAGCCAGGTTTCCAGCCCACGCGCCTCAATGTCGGCGAAACTCTCCCCGTCCACGCCCGGCGCGCCGCCGTTGGCCTTCGCCAGGGCGAACGCGTGGGCGAGAACGTCATCGCGCCACATCTTGTCGTGCAGACTGTAAAACCGGAACGCCGGTTCGGCCTTGGCCTTCACGTAGAGTTTCCTCTGGAGCGTCCGGAGCTTGTCCGGCGTTGCTAGACGTTGCGTCAATCGCCGTCCCCTTCTCTCCTTTGAAAACGTGCCAGAAGCAGGGGCCCTTTCCTCGACCGGTATTACCCGGCGTCAACGGTACTACGGCCCCCTCCGCCATCCGGGCCGCCCGGCCCCCTGCGGAGCCGGTGGAGTCGCGACCTCCGACGACCCGGACTTCCCGTGTTGCTCATCAAGCCGTTCCAACATGCCGTCTCCATTACCCCGGCGGGCCGGACGGGTGCCCATATCGATTGCTTCCCCGTCCGTACAAGCCTTCCCCGTCAAGGAGGCGGGTCGGCGCCCACGACTGCCCTTTCGAGGCCTGCTTGGAGTTCACTCGCGTTACGGCCTGCTGGATCGCTCGACCACCCGAAGTGGCCTTTGTCACGGGGCTTCGACGCAGCCGGTTGCCCAACTGCGCCGCCCGTCAGCTTCCGAACCTCATCGACAACTGTTCGTGTGGTGTCTTCCTCCACTGGCTTGATGAACCTTTGCACGGCGCGCTCCCCTGATCAGGCATGGCCGGCCTCGCGCTCCGTGAAGGCCCAGGCGCCGTAGCCCACCACCTGGTCGCGCGGCCCGCGGGTGTCGCCCGACGAGCACAGGCCGATGCGGTCCACGGACAGGCCGCGGCGCTCGGCCGCCACCAGCAGCCCCTTGAGGGGCACGCGGCCGCACGCCTGCTCGTCGCCGATGGCTTCGGGATCGTAGTGTTCAACGGCCCGGGCCGTCTTTTCGTCCCAGTGCCGCGCCGTGTCGTAGTCCAGGAAGTGCGTCAGGTCCGTGGAGACGACGATGAGGGTCTCGGGCCCGCCCCACACGGCGTCCAGGGCGGCCGCCACCGTTTCCGCGTCGGCGCCGCCGCAGACCACCGGCAGCAGCTTGAAGTCGCCCAGGACTTCCTGCAGGAAGGGGACGTGCACCTCCAGGCTGTGCTCGCGGGCGTGCGCCGAATCGAGTTCCTGCACCCCGGGCAGGTCGCGCAGGCGGTCCATGCCTTCCGTGTCCAGCGGCACGTCGCCCAGGGGGGTACGGTAGGCGGCACGGCCGGTGAGGGCCAGGCCCCGGAAGGGCACGCGATGCGACGGCCCCAGGAGCACCACCCGCTCGACGGTGCCCTTGAGCCCTTCCAGGCGCGCGTAGGCACGCGCCGCCAGCGGCCCGGAGAAGGGATAGCCGGCGTGCGGCGCGACAATGGCCTTGGGGGCCGGCCCGCCCGGGCCGCCCGGCCCGGCGGCCGCCTCCTCGGCTTCCGCGTCGCGCAGCAGGCTCTCCACGGTGCTCTGCAGCTCGCGCTTTTCCCCGGGATAGAACATCCCGGCCACGGCGGGCTGGCGTACCTGTTCCATGAGCGACCTCCCTGCGACGAACCGGACGAACAACGCCCTCACCCTTTCGTAATGTGTGCGCGCTTGGCCCTGGTTCTCAAGGGGCGTTATACTGCGCCCCGAATGTCGGATGCCGCGGAGGGCTCCATGAGCGAGGCAACGGGAACCGTCACCGCCCGCTACTGGCACACCAACGAGGACGGCAAGGTAGAGTGTGACCTGTGCCCGCGCCAGTGCAAGCTGAGCGAGGGCCAGCGCGGCCTGTGCTTCGTCCGGGCGCGCGAGAACGACCGGCTCGTGCTCACCACCTACGGCCGCTCGTCGGGCTTCTGCATCGACCCCATCGAGAAGAAGCCCCTCAACCACTTCCTGCCGGGAACGCCCGTGCTCTCCTTCGGCACGGCGGGCTGTAACCTCACCTGCCGCTACTGCCAGAACTGGGACATCTCCAAGGCGCGCGATTTCGACCACCTGGCCGGCTGGGCGTCGCCCGAGACCATCGCCCGCGCCGCCGAGGCCACCGGCTGCCGCTCCGTGGCCTTCACCTACAACGATCCCGTCATCTTCCTGGAATACGCCGTGGACACGGCGAAGGCGTGCCACGAACGCGGCATCAGGACGGTCGCCGTCACGGCCGGCTACATCAATCCCGAGCCGGCGAAGGAGTTCTACGCCCACATGGACGCCGCCAACGTGGACTTCAAAGGCTTCACGGAGCACTTCTACCGCAAGCTCTGCACGGGCCACCTGGAGCCGGTGCTGGCGGACCTGAAGCACATCAAGCACGAAACGGACTGCTGGCTTGAGACCACCACCCTGGTGATCCCCGGGTGGAACGATTCCGACGACGAACTGCGCGCCATGTGCGACTGGACGCGCCGCGAGCTGGGGCCCGACGTGCCCATGCACTTCTCCGCCTTCCACCCCGACTTCAGGATGATGGACACGCCGCCGACGCCGCCCGACACCCTGCGCCGGGCGCGGCGCATCGCCATGGAGGCGGGGATGCGCTACGCCTACGTGGGCAACGTCCATGACCCCGAGGCGGACAGCACCTATTGTCACCATTGCGGCAACCGGATCATCGACCGCGACTGGTTCGAGCTGTCCGGGTGGGACCTGGACAACCAGGGACGCTGCAACAAATGCGGCACGCCGGCGGCCGGCGTGTTCGACAGCCGGCCCGGCCGCTGGGGCCGGCGCCGCCAGCCCATCGATCCCAGGCGCTACGCCGCCGCCACCTGATGCGGCGGCGGCTCGCCTTCCTTCTCAAGGCCGTGGTCTCCGTCGGCCTCGTGGCGGCGCTCGTGGTCATGCTGGACCCGGCGGCCCTGTGGCAGCGGGCGCGCGGCCTCGACCCGTTGTGGGGGCTGGCCGCCCTGGGACTCGGCTTCGGGCAGGTGGCCATCTGCGCCCTCCGCTGGGGGGCCGTGCTGCACGCCCTGGGTCTGCACCTGCCGGCGCGCGGCGTGCTGGCCCTGACCCACGTGGGCATGGCCTTCAGCCAGGCCCTGCCCACCACCGTGGGCGGCGATGCCGTGCGCATGTGGCTGGCCCACCGCAAGGGCCTGGGGCCGGGCCCCGCCGTCACCAGCGTCGCCCTGGAACGCCTCGTCACCCTGCTCGCCCTGGTGCTCCTGGTGGCCCTCGCCCAGCCCGTCCTGCTGCCCGCCCTGAACGACGCCCGGGGAATCGTCCTGGTGCGCCTCATCGCCGTCGCCGGCGTTGCCGGCGTTGCCCTGGTCTGCGTGCTGGACCGGCTGCCGGCGGCGTGGCGCCGCTTCCGGGCCGTGCAGGGGCTCGTCGGCCTGGCGGCGGGCGCCCGGCGGCTTTTCCTGCATCCCGGACGGGCCGCGCTGGTGCTGGGCGTGAGCGTCCTCGGCTTCGTCAACCTGAGCCTCCTCGCCTGGGCCCTGGGCCGCGGGCTGGCGGCGGGGGTGAGCGCGGCCGACTGCCTGGTGCTGGTGCCGCCGGTGATCCTGGTGTCCAACGCCCCCGTGTCCATCGCCGGCTGGGGCGTGCGCGAGGGGGCCATGGTGGCGGCCCTGGGCATGGTGGGCACGCCCGCGCCGGTGGCCCTCCTCCTGTCCCTTCTGTACGGCGCCGTCACCGTGCTGGCGGCCCTGCCGGGCGGGCTTGTGTGGCTGGCCGTGCGTACTGAAAAGGTGGCCGAATCCGGGGCGGCAAGTTAGGCTGCGCGGGCAGACACGAAGCGAACAAGGACCCGAGAGGAGGCCATGCAAGTCGCCATCGAGAAGCCCGCCCTGCCCGAGGACGGCGCCCTGGCCGTGGGCGTCTGGGAGGACAGGACCCTCACCCCCTCCGCCGCCTCCGTGGACGAGGCCGGCGGCGGCGCCCTCACCCGCGCCATGGAGAGCGCCCGCTTCACGGGGAAGAAGAACCAGACGCTGACGCTTTTCGCCCCGGCGGGCGGCACCTGGTCGCGCGTCGTGCTGGTGGGCCTGGGCAAGGCGGACGACCTGGACACCCTGGCGTGCCAGGAGATCGGCGGCACCGTGGCGGGCCAGCTCCTCAAGAGCGGCGAGACAAAGGCCGCCCTCATGGCCGACCCGGCGGACGAGGGCGGGCCGGACGCCGCCACCATGGCCGCCAACATGGCCCATGGCGCGCGGCTGGGCACCTACCGCTTCGACCGCTACCGCACCCGGGACAAGGACGAGGACACGCCCAGCCTGGAAACCTTCGCCGTCCACACCCGGGACGTGGACGCCGCCCGCCAGGCGCTGGCGGGCCTGGACAGCGTGGCCGAGGGCGTCTTCCTCGCCCGCGACCTGCAGAACGAGCCGGCCAACGTCCTCTCCCCCGAGGCCCTGGCCGACCGGGCGCGCGACCTCAAGGACCTGGGGATCGGCGTCACCATCCTGGACGAAGCGGAAATGGCCGAGCTGGGCATGGAGGCCCTGCTCGCCGTGGGCCGCGGCAGCGAGCGGGAATCCCGGCTCATCGTCCTGGAATACCGCGGCGCGGGCAGCGACGTGCCGCCCATCGCCTTCGTCGGCAAGGGCGTGTGCTTCGATTCCGGCGGCATCAGCATCAAGCCCTCCGCCAACATGGGCGACATGAAGTGGGACATGGGCGGCGCCGCCGTGGTGCTGGGCACCATGCGGGCCCTCGCCGGGCGCGGGGCGAAGGTGAACGCCGTCGCCGTCATCGGCGCCGTGGAGAACATGCCCTCGGGCGCCGCCCAGCGCCCGGGCGACATCGTCACGGCCATGTCCGGCCAGACCATCGAGGTGACCAACACCGACGCCGAGGGCCGCATGGTCATGGCGGACTGCATCACCTGGGTGCAGAAGCACCACGACCCCGCCCTCATCGTCGATGTCGCCACCCTGACGGGCGCCATCATCATCGCCCTGGGACCGGAGCACGCCGGGCTGTTCAGCAACGACGACGCCACCGCCGAGGCCCTGGCGGCCGCCGGCAGGGCGGCGGGCGATCCCGTGTGGCGCCTGCCCATGGGCAGCGGCTACGACGAGATGATCAAGGCCGATTTCGCCGACATGAAGAACGCCGGCGAGCGCGAGGCGGGCAGCATCCAGGCCGCCCAGTTCCTGCAGCGCTTCCTGGACGAGGGCCGTTCCTGGGCGCACGTGGACATCGCCGGCACCACCTGGGCCAAGAAGGACAAGCCCACGGTCCCCAAGGGCGCCACCGGTTTCGGCGTGCGCCTGCTGGACCGCTGGGTCCACGACGCCCGGGAACAGGGCTGACCGCCGGCGCCGGGGCCGGGCCATGACGGACGTGGGCTTCTATCACCTGCAGAAATGGCCCCTGGAGCGGGCCCTGCCCCGGCTCCTGGAAAAGGTGCTGGCGCGCGGCCTGCGCGCCGTGGTGCGCACGGGCACGGAAGCGCGGCTGGAACACCTGGACGACCTCCTGTGGACCTACGACGAGGCCGCCTTCCTGCCCCACGGCACCAGCGCCGACGGCCACGCCGGGCGCCAGCCCGTGTGGCTCACGCTGGCCGACGAGGCCCCCAACGGCGCCACGGTCCTGGTGCTGGTGGACGGCGTGGACCCGGGCGACCTGTCGCGTTTCGACCGCGTGGTGGCGATGTTCGACGGCCACTCGGCGGAGGCCGTGCAGACGGCACGCGAGCACTGGCGCGCCTGTCGCGACGCCGGCCACACCCTCACCTACTGGCAGCAGACGGACCAGGGCGGCTGGCAGCGGCTGGCGTGAAGGCCGCC
>CAJXLG010000083.1 GCA_913055885.1 uncultured Rhodospirillales bacterium | reverse complement strand
CCCGCCGCCGCCGATGCTTTCGAGGACGCCAAGGCCGCCTACGACCGGGGCGATTTCAGCGAGGCCACCCGCCTGTGGCACCGCCTGGCCGTCCAGGGGGAGGTGGTGGGCCAGTACAACGTGGGCTTCATGTACGCCAACGGCATCGGCGTGCCGCAGTCCCATGCGCGCGCCGTGCGCTGGTACCGGCTGGCGGCGCGCAAGGGCCACTACAAGGCCCAGCACAACCTCGCCGTCTGCTACGACAACGGCCTGGGCGCCCCGGAGGACCATGCCGTCGCCCTGCGCTGGTACCGCCGGGCCGCCGACCAGGGCGCCGTGGCGTCCCAGGTCAACCTGGCGCTGCTGTACGCGAAAGGCGCCGAAGGCGTCGAGCGCGACCCGGTGCTGGCCTACAAGTGGTTCGACATCGCCGCCGCGCTGGGCGCCAGGGGGGCGGCGGCCCACCGCGACCGCATCGCCGAAGGCATGACCGACCGCCAGGTGCACGACGCCCGGCAAATGGCCGGCCGCTGGCTGGCGGACTACCTGGGGCCTATGGCCGGGGCGGCCGGGCCGCGGGATCGGTCTCGCCGTCCTCGAGAAACGCCGGAAGGCGGCCGCTCTCGGCCCGCCCGAGAAGCCAGGTGAACCAGCCAGCATAGGGCCAGTCCGCGCCGGCCCCGCGCATGGCGAGGTCGGGGTACTTCTCCACGAAGTCCGTCGCCAGGCGACGGCAATCGTTGACGCCGCCCGTGGCGTCCCAGCCAATGCTGCTCTGGGCGCTGGTGTAGGTCACGGTGTCCGTCCCGGAATCCACGGGTTCCCAGCCGTTGGGGCGCACATTGCCGGCATGGGTGACGAGGCAGCGCCAGTGGGCGGCGCCGGGCGGCGTCCCCGCCGCCACCCGCAGGCGCTGGAACCCCGCCCGGTGGAGCGTGTGCACGGCGCCCAGGATGGCGCACGCCCGTTGCACCTCGCCCGACGCGTCCGGCGCCATCAGGCCGGCCTCGATCTCGGGCATGGTGGCGGCGGCGACGCGCTCGCTCAGGGCCCCTTCCAGGTGCCCCAGGGCCGCGCGCAGGATGGGCGGCGCGCCCACGGCGCCCTGGACGCGGCCGCTTTCCCCCACCACCAGCACCTGGCGGCGCCCCGCCGCCTCCATGGCGGCCAGGGCGGCCAGGGGCGCCGTGGCCGGCCGCACGGCGGGCGGCGGCGCGGCCATGACGGCGCTCACCGTCAGGGCCGGGTCCAGGCCGGGCGTACCGCCCGCCACCGCCCGCGCCAGGGTGCGCGCCGTCACCACGCCCAGGGGATGATGGGCGGCATCCGCCACCGCCACGGCGCTTCCCTCGTGCGCCGCCAGGGCGTCGGCCACGACCGTGAGGGGCGTGTCCGGCGTCACCACGGGCACCCCCTGGGGCAGGAGTTGGGCAACGTGGTGGACGGTCATGGCCGGCTCCCGCGCCGCGCACCGGGCGCGGCCGCGCGCCGGGGCTTGGCGCGGCCCCGCCGGTCATGCATACTGCGCCGCCATACTCCGAGAGGGGCTCCCGCCCCTCCGGCGAGGCCCGCAATCGAGGAAGGCGTCATGATGCGATCGCTGTCGGCTGCCCTCATTCTTGTCGTGCTGGCGTGCGACCCGGCCCTGGCCGCCGAGAACGCCCACCACGGCGCCCCGCACTTCGACGCCACGTCCCTGGGCCTCATCTGGGCGGTGCCCTTCGTCGGCATCCTGCTCTCCATCGCCATCTTTCCGCTGGCGGCCCCTTCCTTCTGGCACCACCACTTCGGCAAGATCTCGGCCCTCTGGGCCCTTCTGTTCCTGGCCCCCTTCACGCTGCAATATGGGTTCGACGTCGCCCTTTACGAAGTGGTGCACACGGCCTTCCTGGAATACATTCCCTTCATCATCCTTCTTCTGTCCCTTTACACCGTGGCCGGCGGCGTGCGCCTGCGCGGCCGCCTGTCCGGCACGCCGGCGACGAACACCGGCATGCTGGCGCTGGGCACCCTGGCGGCCAGCTTCATGGGCACCACCGGGGCGGCCATGCTCTTCATCCGGCCCATGCTGGACGCCAACGACTGGCGCCACTACCGGGTGCACACCTTCGTCTTCTTCATCTTCCTGGTGGCGAACATCGGCGGCTCGCTGACGCCGCTGGGCGATCCGCCGCTGTTCCTGGGCTTCCTGAAGGGGGTGAACTTCTTCTGGACCACCACGCACATGTTCCTGCCGCTGCTGGTGATCGCGGGGGCCCTGCTTCTGATCTATTACCTGCTGGATTCGTTGGTGCACCGGAAGGAGCCGGGCCACTCGCCCAAGGTGGAACAGGAAGAGCCCCTCTCCCTGGGGGGCAGCATCAACCTGCTGCTGCTCCTCGGCGTCGTCGGGGGCGTGCTGCTTTCGGGCCTGTGGAAGTCGGGCATCACCTTCGAGATCTACCACGTCCCCATCAAGCTGCAGAACGTGGCGCGGGACCTCATCCTGCTGGCGCTGGCGGGGCTGTCGCTGGTGGTGACGGACCGCGAGCACCGTCGGGCCAACGCCTTCACGTGGTTCCCCATCATCGAGGTGGCCAAGCTCTTCGCCGGCATCTTCATCACCATCATCCCGGCCATCGCCATCCTGCGCGCCGGCACGGACGGCGCCCTGGCGCCGGTGGTGTCGATGGTGTTCGACGCCGAGGGCAACCCCAACCAGCCCATGTTCTTCTGGCTCACGGGCATCCTGTCCGGCTTCCTGGACAACGCCCCCACCTATCTCGTGTTCTTCAACACGGCGGGCGGCGACGCCCAGGAGCTCATGGGCCCCATGGCCGACACCCTGCTGGCCATCTCCTGCGGCGCCGTGTTCATGGGCGCCATGACCTACATCGGCAACGCGCCCAACTTCATGGTGCGCTCCATCTGCGAGGAACGCGGCCTGCCCATGCCCAGCTTCTTCGGCTTCGTGCTGTGGTCCGCGGTCTTCCTGGTGCCGCTCTATCTGCTGCTCACCTGGCTGTTCTTCATGTGATCCATGGCGTATTTTCCGTTCAAATGCCCCCGTTTGAACAGGCAATGCTTTGACTGACCCCGGCACCATGCCGATGGCCGCCTGTCATACTGCGCATGGGGACGTGATTGGCGCCTCACGATGACACGAGGAACCTCAAGCGCGATGGTCGCGCTTGCGAAAACGAGGCAGTTCCCGGGCGCCTCCCCTCACCCATCCACCCCCACCAACCGCGCGGCGATGCGGTCGCCGTCGTGGCGCTCGCGGGCATGGGGCGCGGCGCGCGCCGCCGCGTCCAGGGCCGCCGGCAGGGTGTCGAGCAGCCCGGCCGCCGCATCCGCCAGGGCACCCCCCGAATAGTCGGCCATGACGGCCCCGGGCACCGGCCCGTACCGGACCAGTTCGTCGGCCATCCAGGTGCCGGGCGTGGTGACCACGGGCCGCGCGTTGCCCAGGGCCTCGGCGAGGATGTGCGACGTGCGCCAGGCAAAGGCGTCGGGGGCATAGGGCAGAAGGATCAGGCTCGCCCCGCCCATGAGGCGCTGGAAGGCCGCCGGGTCCAGGGGGTCGCGCACCAGGCGCGTGCGCGCCAGCACGGTGTCCGGCCACGGCGGATCGCCGCGCAGGCCCGGCATGTGGGCCAGGACCTCAACATCGGGCCGGCGCTCCACCAGCCGGGCCAGGCCGTCGGGCAGGATGTCCGCCCCCTTGTCCGGCCGCGTGCCGCCCAGGTAGCCCACCACCGGCGGGGCCGTGGGGGCCGCCGCCGTTCCCGCGTCATCGACGAAGGCCACGGGCGGCGGCAGCACCGCCACGGCCCGGCCGGAGAGGGTTTCGTAGTGGCCGGCCAGGGCCGGCGTGTCGGCGAAGAGATGGAGGCCGTCGGCGGGCGCCAGCGCCTCGAAGGCGTAGCGCGCCACCGCCGCCGCCATCCCCGCCGTCGCCCCGGTGGTGAACCCGTCGGCGGCATAGCGCAGCACCAGCCGCAGCGTCACGCCCGCCACGCCGCCCTCGCGGAACCACAGCAACAACCCCGGCAGCAGGGCGGTGGTGATGGTGTGCACCACCACCGTGTCGCCCGGCGCCAGGGCGGGCGTGACGTGTTCCGCAAGCTCGTCGCGGAAGCGCCGGCCGTGCCGCCCCGCCACGTCCAGGGGCGCCACCGGGTCGCGGTCGTGCTCGTGCAGGAAGCGGTAGGGCGACACGCTGAAGGCCGGCGTGCCGTCCAGGAGCGCCAGGGCGTCGCGGCGCACGTCGCGGTGCCAGTAGACGCGGGCGGCGTGCCCCCGCGCTTCCGCCGCGTCCACCAGCAGGCGGTCCAGGGGCAGGTGATGGCCGCGCACGAAGACGCCGCCGGGATCGACGATGTGGACGGTCATGGCCGGCACCCTGGCACCGGCGGCGGCGCCCCCACAAGCCCCCTGGCCGGGGCGGTCATGGCGCCTCGATGCCCGTCGGGCGGCGTCCTTCCTCGAGGCTCCGCCTTCGGCGGAGCACCTCGGAATGACGCGGTATCACGAGAGCGTCGTGTTGAGGTGCTCTTTCCCCCGGAAAGAGCCTCGAAACACGTAGGATGTGGTATCACGAGAGCGTCGTGTTGAGGTGCTCTTTCCCCCGGAAAGAGCCTCGAAACACGACGCCCGCAAACGGATACGGCCTCCCCACAAGCCCTTGCCCGGGCCGGGCCTTATGCCCGACAGTGGGGCCATGACCGACGCCGTGCCCGACATCCCCTATCTCGCCCAGCTCGTGCGCGAGCAGATGCCCGCCCGCCTGGCCCACGTGGCGCGGGTGCGGGGGCTGGCGCCGGTGGCCCCGGATGCCGCCTTCACCTATTGCGACCTGGGCTGCGGCCCCGGCTTCACGGCCGCGGCCGTGGCCGCGCTGCACCCCCAAGCGACGGTGCACGCCGTGGACGTGCAGCCCGGCCACGCCGAGAGTGCCCGCGCCCTGGCCCGGGCCGGCGGGCTGGCCAACCTGCACGTCCACACGGCGGACTTCCGCGACCTGCCCGCCCTGCCCGCCTTCGACGTCATCGCCCTGCACGGCGTGTGGAGCTGGATCGACGCCGCCACGCGCGACGCCGTCGCGGCCTTCCTGGCGGACCATCTCCGGGACGGCGGCTATGCCTACGTGAGCTACAACGCCCTGCCGGGCGCGGCGGCGTCGGCCCCCGTGCGCCGGCTTCTGCAGCGGCACGCGGCGGCCCTGCCGGACACCATGGACCCGGCCGTGAAGGCGCGGCGCGCCCTGGCCGCCGTGCAGGACCTGCGCGACCAGGGCGGCTGGTTCGCCGATAATCCCGTGGCGGCGCGCGCCGTGGACGATCTGGCGACTCGCGACCCGGCCTACGTCGCCCACGAGTTCCTGGGCGGCACGTGGGAACCCTTCTACCACGACACCGTGGCGGCGGAGATGGCCCGCGCCGGCCTGGCCTTCGCCGCCGACGCCGAGCCGGCCCTCAACCACACCGACGCCGTCCTGCCCGACGCCGCCCTGGACGGCCTGAAGGCGGCACCCGATCCCGGGGCCGTGGAGCTGCACAAGGACTTCCTCCTGAGCCGGGGGTTCCGGCGCGACGTCTACGGCCGGGCACCGGCCGCCCTGGACGAGGCGGCCCGCACCGAGGCCCTGCTGGGGGCGCCGTACCACCTCACGGTGGACCGGGCCGCCTTCACGGAACAGTGCCACGTGGGCCGCGTCACCCTCACCCTCCGCGGCCCGGCCTTCGACCTGCTGCTCGACGGGCTGGAGCAGGGCACGGCGCGGCCGGCGGATTTCCCCCGCGTCCAGGGCCTGGACGCCGAGGCGCGGCGGGCCGTGGCCACGGCCGTGGATTTCCTGGTGGCCAGAGGCCAGGCGGAACTGGCCCTGGAACCGGCGCGGCCGACCCGGGCCGCGGGCCGCGCCCTCGCCTTCCGCCCCGCCCTCAACCGCACCCTGCTGGACGCCGCCTTCCGCCGGGGCGGTGCGGAGCAGGCGGCCGCCATCAGCCCGGTGACGGGCGATGCCGTGACGGTGCCGCGCGCCCACGGCGAGGCCCTGTTGCGGGCGGCGGACGGCGAGGCCGTGGAGGCCGACACACTGGCGCCCTACCTGCGGCTGGGGGTGCTGGACGACGCGTGACGGGCGGCGGTCCGGAAACGGGCGTCAGTATCCCTTGAACCCGTCAAGGGCGTAGACCCGCACCGTGCGGCTCAGGCCCGGCCGGGGCGTCACACGCACCACGGCCACCGTCTCCACCTTCTCGAAGTAGCGTTCGGCCAGGCCCGGGTCGTCCCGGACCGTGAACCACAGGTAGCCGTTCTCCGCCGGCCCGCGCAGGGAGCGCGTGAGGTCGTAGTGGTCGTCGGCGGCGCCGTCGGGATTGATCTTTACCGCCCCGGTGCTGCACGGGCGCATATAGAACAGCATCTCCGTCATCAGCTCGCGGTCGTCGAAGGCCGGGATGCGGTCCGTGTGCCGGCGGCAGATGGGCATGAGGCGGTCGCCCAGGGCCGCCCAGCCGCGCACCTTCTTGTACGGGTCGGGCTGCTTCGCCAGGTCCCAGCCCACCGCGTCGGCCGTCACCGGGAAATTGTACATGGCCACCGCCACCAGCAGGTGCAGGATGATGGAGGCCTGGAGGAGCCACGTGCCCGCCCGGCTCTCCAGGAGCCGGCCGGCGACGAGGACGGCGGCCGCCACGTAGCACGGCGCCGCCCAGTTGGCGTTGGCCCGCGACAGCAGGCTCTGCACCACGATGACCACGAACAGGGGCAGGATGAAGGCAAGGAGGAAGCGCGCCCGCGGCTCGCGCGCCTCGCGCACGCTGTGGACCAGGAGCCACAGCAGCGCCAGGAAGGTGAGCGGCCCGAAAACGCCCAGTTGGCTGCCCAGGAAGCGCAGCAGGTTCCCCGGGTTGAGGAGCGGGCCGCCCAGGCTGGCGTTGTCGCCCGTGTGGGCGAAGGTGATCCAGTCGTTGGCGGCGTTCCAGCCGAGGTTGGGGGCGATGAGAAGCGCCCCCAGGGCGAGGGCCAGCCACGGCCCGGCGGTGCGCCACTGCGGCCGCGCCTGCGGCGCCCAGAGCAGATAGAGCACCACGGAGCCGGCGAAGGCGATCATGGTGTACTTGGCGAGCAGCCCCAGGCCCAGGGCGATGCCGGTGAGGGCCCACCAGCCCGTGCCGCCCTCCGGCGCCTCCACGGCCCGGTGCAGGGTGTAGAGCCCCGCCGCCCAGAACATGACGAGCAGCGGGTCCGTGGAGATGACCATGCTGGAAAGCGACACGGCCGGCAAGGTGGCGTAGAGCAGCGCGGCGAAGAAGCCCGCGCGCGCGTCGTACAGCCGGCGGCCCAGGGCGTACAGGAAGAGCGCCGTGACGAGGTGGGTGAAGGGCGCCGCCAGCTTGACGCCGAACACCGTGGTGCCGGCGATCTCCGTGGTCAGCGCGATGACCCAGGCCACCAGGGGCGGCTTGGAAAAGTAGCCGAAGGCGAGGTCGCGCGACCAGTCCCAGTACTGGGCCTCGTCGAAATGGAGGTCCAGCGGATAGCCCTTGAGCACCAGGAGGCGCCAAAGGGTGAGCAGCAGCAGGGCGGTGAGGACGACGGCGGTGCGGTACGGGTCGCGCCGGGGGCGCGTCGCGCCTTCGGACATGGAACGGGCCTCGCTTCGCTGCCACGCTGCGTTTTCACGGTCCTAGCAGGCCCGGTGCGGCTTGACCAGAGGATCGTTCATCCGTTGCCCGCCCCGTCGCCGGCGTAGACCACGCGGTTGCGGCCGCTTTCCTTGGCCCGGTACAGGGCGTCGTCGGCCGCTTTCACGAGGCTCGCCATGTCGGCGCCGTGCGCGGGAAAAAGGGCGACGCCGGCGGAGACGGTTATGGTTTCGTCCACGGCGGGCGCCAGGGCCGGCCCCACGGTCTCCGCCACACGCTCGCGCACCAGTTCCGCCACCTGGCGCACGCCCGCCTCGTCCGTCTCCGGGATGACCAGGGTGAACTCCTCGCCCCCGTAACGGCAGGCAAAGTCCTCGCGCCGCATGGCACGCCGCAGCAGGCTCCCCATCTCCCGCAGCACCCGGTCCCCGGTCTCGTGGCCGTAGGTGTCGTTGAACTGCTTGAAGTGGTCCACGTCCAGCATGATGACGCCCACGTCGCCGCCGTGGCGCTCGGCGCGCGAAAGCTCCTCCAGCAGCGTCTTCTCCAGGCGGCGGCGGTTGTACAGGCCGGTGAGGGGGTCCTCAACGGACTCCTGGCGGAGCTGGTCGCGCAGGCGCAGGTTGGTGACGGACAGGGCGACGTGCTCGGCCAGCGTGGTCATGAGGGGTTCGCGGGCGTCGAACTGTTCGCTCATGTCGCGGCCCGGCTCGCCCGGCTGCAGGGTGATGACGCCGATGACGTTGCCCTCGGCCAGCAGGGGCACGCACAGACTCGGCGTGCCGCCCCCGCTGCAGTCGGGACACAGGGTGGCGTCGGGGCCGCCCGTGTCGCGGTGGGGCCGGGCGCGGCGCACGGCCCAGCAGGCGCGGGCGTTGTCCAGCCCCGGGCTCGCCGCCACGTCCCCCCAGGACGCCGCCAGCCACAGGCACCCGTCGTCCCCCATCATGTAGAGGCGGCCGGCGTCGTCGGGGAACAGGGTCTTGCTGGTGCGCACGACGACGGTGAAGATCTCGTCCTCGTTCTGGCACGCCTGCAGAAGCTCGCCCAGGCGATTCACCTCGGCGCTCTCGCGATTGCGTTTTTCCAGGTCGTGGACCGTGCGCGCCAGCTCGCTGGTGCGGTCCGCCACCCGGTTTTCCATGTTGTTGATCTGGTCGCGCAGGCGATCGATCATCTGGTTGAAGTTGGTGGCGAGCACGCCGATCTCGTCGTCGCGCCGGATTTCCGTCTTGGCGGAAAGGTCGCCGCCGCTCACGCGGGAGGCCGTCTCGGCGAGCCGCGAGATGGGCGCGATGAGGCGGCGCAGGAAGATGGAGGCGGCGACCAGGGCGATGGCCAGGGTCAAGGCGCCCACGAGGACGATGCGCCGCGTCAGGGTGTCGGCCGTCCGGCGGAACTCCTCCACATAGACGGAGGAGGCGATGTACCAGTCGAAGCCGGGGACGTGCCGCACCCAGGCAATCTTGTCGTAGACATAGTGGCCGGGATCGCTCGGCTTGTCCCATTCGTACGTCAGGCGGTTGCTCCCCGGCGCTTCCGCCGCAGCGATCAGGTCCTTGCCGATGGAATTGCCGGTCACGGGATTTTCCAGGTCGGCGAAATTGGTGCCCTCGATGTTCGAGTTGGGGTGAATGATCATGTTCAGATCGGAATCGAAAATATAAACGTAGCCGGTCTCGCCGATGCGGGTGTTGTTGAGGTGCCGGCGCAGGCGCTGGATCACGGCCTGCTTGCGGGCTTCCACCGCATCCCGCACGTCGTCGATGTAGACGCCCGTGCCGATGACCCAGTCGCGGTCGGGCAGGTGCTTGTAGTAGGTGAGCTTCTCGACGGGCTCCTCCCCCTCCAGCCGCCGCCACCAGTAGGTGTGGAAGCCCTCGCCCTTGGCCCGGGCGCCCTTGACCATGGGCGGCACGATGAGGTTGCCGCGCACGTCCTCCACCTCCGAGAAGTCGGCGCCGTGCAGGTCGGGGTCGGGGTGTGAGATGAGCCGGGAATCGTAATCGGCAATGAAGACGTAGTCGTTCTTGCCGTAGGTGAAATCGCGCACGGCCTGCAGGAGTTTCTCGCGCGCCGCCCTGGGCGGCAGGTCCTCCGCCGCGATTTCCGTTTCCAGGTTCTCGATGGCGCCGATGGCCACCTGGACAATGTGGCGCAGCTCGCGCTTGCGGGCCTGCAGCGCGGCCTCGCGGTAGGCCTTGATGTTCTGGTGGGCGTTGCGCGCCAGCTCGTAGACGTTGTTGAGGACGAGCCGCCCCGTCTGCTCCTCCTGCTTTTCCACGGTGTCGCGCAGCCAGGGGACGAAGGACAGATAACTGGCCCCCGTGACAAGCACCCCGCCGATGGCGATGGTGAGGAAGGCTTTCAGGAAAAGCTTGGACCCGGGCACGGTGTTTCCCCCTGTCCGACCGGGCCCGGCAAAGGGCCCGCGGCGCCTCGCGCTGACACCCACATTAAGGAACGGGCGCCCCGCCGTCCACCGGGCTGGCGTACCCGGTCAGGGAGCCGCCCCGATAGCGCGGAACGTGTACACGCCCCCCGTGGCGAACGATACTGTTGCCTAACGGCCTTTGCTCGCCTATCAAAGGACCCGGAACGTTTAGAAACGGGGGCGCCGTTGAGCAGCAACCCTTATCTCGAACTGACCCAGCTCATCGAGCGGCTGCACCGCCACTTCCTGGACGTGCTGCGCACGGAGCTGCACCGGCTCGGCATGGCCGACATCAACGCCGTCCAGGCCCTGTTGCTGTTCAACATCGGAAGCGAGGAGGTGGTCATCCGCGACCTCAAGGATCGCGGTTATTACCACGGCTCCAACGTTTCCTACAACATCAAGAAGCTCGTCGAGAACGGCTTCCTGGAACAGGAACGGTCGCCCCACGACCGGCGCTCCGTGAAGGTGCGGCTCACGGACAAGGGCCGCGACCTGTGCACCAGGATCGGCGCCCTGCAGGACGGCATCTACAACACCCTGGATGCCACCGGCGACGGCAGCGCCGACCTGGAGAAGGCGGCCGAGATCCTGCGCCGGCTGGACCGCGTGTGGACGGACTACATCCGCTACGGCGAG